>DATMLG010000392.1:0-33485 GCA_035570675.1 Verrucomicrobiia bacterium
TTTGCGAAATTTCAGTCGCAAAATGCGAGAGGGATGCTTGTACCCCTCGAAAACAAAGGGGTTTTTAACGGCACATCTGGTACTGAGTGGTACCGGGTATAAATCAGGACCTGAAAGCGCTCAGGCTCTTGATGTCCTGAATCTTTGGTTGCGGCCGGAGATTTTTCGACTGTGTACGAGATGAATTCAGAACTGCATGGTCTGCAAGAATAGCAAGTTTCGCCGATGCCTGCCGGAGCGGGCATATTCACAGGCCATTGTGTTCTCTCATTTCTATCGGCTCCAGCAACCGTCTGCACTCAATCATCCATTCAAGGCCGCGACTGCCCTTTCCATTCCATCTTCCCCATACTTAGGGTAAAAGAACTTATGAAAAAGAATGGTTTCCATGCCACCATGACCGAAATGTCTGACCTGCCCAGCACCCGGAGGTCGGACGCCAAATTTCAGGTCACCAACGGTCACGTTGATGTGAGGCTTCTGCTCACCGCGCTGACGGCGCTCAAGCGGGGCGATTTCTCGGCACGGCTCCCGCTGGATTGGAACGGCACGGCTGGAAAAATTGCGGACGCCTTCAATGATGTCATTGAACGCAACGAAAAGATGGCCACTGAACTGGAGCGAATGAGCCGGGTGGTCGGAAAAGAGGGTAAAATCGGCCAGCGCGCCTCCATCGGAGAAGTCAGTGGTTCATGGGCCGCCTCCGTGGCTTCGGTCAACGCTCTCATCAGCGATCTCGTGCATCCCACCAGTGAAACCGCCCGCGTCATCGGCGCCGTCGCCAAGGGCGACCTGTCCCAGACCATGGCGCTTGAGATTGAAGGCCGGCCGCTGGAAGGCGAGTTTCTCCGCACCGCCAAAACCGTCAATACGATGGTGAATCAGCTCAGTTCCTTCGCCTCGGAAGTGACCCGCGTGGCCCGCGAAGTCGGCACCGAAGGAAAGCTG
This sequence comes from Verrucomicrobiia bacterium, assembly GCA_035570675.1. Classification (GTDB taxonomy): domain Bacteria; phylum Verrucomicrobiota; class Verrucomicrobiia; order Limisphaerales; family Pedosphaeraceae; genus DATMLG01. The sequence goes on from DATMLG010000392.1 coordinate 949, forward strand.
GGTGGCCAGGCGAAGGTGAAGGGCGTCGCCGGCACCTGGAAGGACCTTACCGACAGTGTGAATTCCATGGCCGGTAATTTGACCGGCCAGGTGCGCAATATTGCCGCGGTGACCACCGCTGTGGCCAACGGCGACTTGTCCAAGAAGATCACCGTGGATGTGAAGGGCGAAATCTTGGAACTCAAGGATACCATCAACACCATGGTGGATCAGCTTCGCTCCTTCGCCTCGGAAGTGACCCGCGTGGCGCGCGAAGTCGGCACCGAAGGAAAACTTGGCGGACAAGCCGATGTCAAAGGCGTGGCCGGCACGTGGAAGGATTTGACCGACAGCGTGAATTCCATGGCCGGCAATTTGACCAGCCAGGTGCGTAACATCGCTGCCGTCACCACCGCCGTGGCCAACGGCGACCTTTCCAAGAAAATCACGGTTGCGGTCAAGGGCGAAATCTTGGAACTGAAAAATACCATCAATACCATGGTGGACCAGCTCAGCTCTTTCGCCTCGGAAGTGACCCGCGTGGCGCGCGAAGTGGGTACCGAAGGAAAACTCGGCGGCCAGGCGGATGTCAAGGGCGTGGCTGGCACGTGGAAAGATTTGACAGATAGCGTGAATTCCATGGCCGGCAATTTGACCGGCCAGGTGCGCAATATCGCCGCCGTCACCACCGCCGTCGCCAATGGCGACTTGTCGAAAAAAATCACCGTGGATGTCCGCGGCGAAATTCTTGAACTCAAGGACACCATCAACACCATGGTGGATCAGCTCCGTTCCTTCGCCTCGGAAGTGACCCGCGTCGCGCGCGAAGTCGGCACCGAAGGAAAACTCGGCGGCCAGGCCGATGTCAAGGGCGTGGCCGGCACCTGGAAAGATTTGACCGACAACGTCAATCTGATGGCCGGCAATCTCACCGCCCAGGTGCGCAATATCGCCACGGTGACCACCGCCATTGCCAACGGCGATCTTTCCAAGAAAATCACGGTGGACGTCAAAGGCGAAATCTTGGAAATGAAGAACACCATCAATACACTGGTGGATCAACTCAGCTCCTTTGCTTCGGAGGTGACGCGCGTCGCCCGTGAAGTGGGCACCGAGGGCGAACTGGGTGGCCAGGCGGATGTCAAGGGCGTGGCCGGCACGTGGAAGGATCTGACGGACAGCGTGAATTTCATGGCCGGCAATCTCACCGGCCAGGTGCGCAATATCGCCGAAGTGACCACCGCGGTGGCCAATGGGGACTTGTCCAAAAAAATCACGGTCGATGTCAAAGGTGAAATTCTTGAATTGAAAAACACCATTAACACGATGGTGGATCAACTCAGCTCCTTTGCGGCGGAAGTGACGCGTGTGGCCCGCGAAGTCGGCACCGAAGGAAAACTCGGTGGACAAGCCGAGGTGCGGGATGTGGCCGGCACCTGGAAGGATTTGACCGACAGCGTGAACTCCATGGCCGGTAATTTGACTTCACAAGTGCGCAATATTGCGGCCGTCACGACGGCGGTGGCGAAGGGCGACCTGTCCAAAAAAATTACTGTGGATGTCAAAGGAGAAATCCTTGAGTTGAAAAACACCGTCAACACCATGGTGGATCAACTCAATTCCTTCGCTTCCGAAGTCACACGCGTGGCCCGTGAGGTCGGCACCGAAGGCAAACTCGGCGGACAAGCTGATGTCCGCGGCGTCGCCGGCACCTGGAAGGACCTGACCGACAATGTCAATTTCATGGCCGGCAACCTGACCTCGCAGGTGCGCAATATTGCTGCCGTCACCACTGCGGTCGCGAACGGCGACCTTTCGAAAAAAATTACCGTCGATGTTCGAGGTGAAATTCTTGAACTGAAGGACACTGTCAATACGATGGTGGATCAACTGAGTTCGTTTGCCTCGGAAGTGACGCGCGTCGCGCGCGAAGTCGGCACCGAGGGAAAACTGGGCGGCCAGGCCGAGGTGAAGGGCGTCGGCGGCACTTGGAAGGACCTGACGGACAACGTCAATTTCATGGCCGGCAACCTGACCAGCCAGGTGCGTAATATCGCCGCCGTCACCACCGCCGTGGCCAAGGGAGACCTCTCCAAGAAAATCACGGTGGACGTGAAAGGGGAAATTCTCGAATTGAAAAACACCATCAATACCATGGTGGACCAGCTCAGTTCGTTTGCCGCAGAAGTCACGCGCGTCGCGCGCGAAGTCGGCACCGAGGGAAAACTGGGCGGCCAGGCCGAGGTGAAGGGCGTTGCCGGCACCTGGAAGGACCTGACCGACAACGTCAATTTCATGGCCGGTAATCTGACCGGTCAGGTGCGTAACATCGCCGCGGTCACCACCGCCGTGGCCAACGGCGACCTGTCCAAGAAAATTACCGTGGACGTGCGCGGTGAAATCCTTGAATTGAAAGATACCATCAACACTATGGTGGATCAGCTCCGTTCCTTCGCCTCGGAAGTAACCCGCGTCGCGCGCGAAGTCGGCACCGAAGGCAAACTGGGAGGCCAGGCCGATGTCAAGGGCGTGGCCGGCACCTGGAAGGACCTGACCGACAACGTCAATCTCATGGCCGGTAATCTCACCAATCAAGTGCGTGGTATTGCAGTCGTCGTTACGGCTGTCGCGAACGGTAATCTCAAACGCAAGTTGACCGTGGAAGCCAAGGGTGAAATTGCTGAATTGGCGGAAACCATCAACAACATGACCGATACCCTGGCTACTTTTGCCGACCAGGTGACCACGGTCGCCCGCGAGGTGGGTGTGGAGGGCAAACTCGGCGGCCAGGCCAGCGTCCCGGGCGCCGCTGGCACGTGGAAGGATTTGACGGATAACGTCAATCAACTGGCGGCCAATCTGACTTCTCAAGTGCGCGCCATCGCCGAGGTCGCCACCGCCGTCACGAAAGGTGACCTGACGCGGTCCATCACCGTTGAAGCGCTGGGCGAAGTGGCTGCCCTCAAGGACAATATCAATGAGATGATCCGCAATCTCAAGGACACCACCCTGAAAAACAGCGAACAGGACTGGCTGAAGACCAACCTGGCAAAGTTTTCCCGGATGTTGCAGGGCCAGAAGGATCTGTTGACCGTTGGAAAATTGATCCTCTCGGAACTGGCTCCGGTGGTTTCCGCGCAGCAAGGCGTGTTCTACACCATGGATTCCGGCAAGGAAGGGGACATGTACTTGAAACTGCTGGCCAGTTACGCCCATCGCGAGCGCAAGAATGTGGACAACAAATTCAAGCTGGGCGAAGGGCTAGTCGGCCAGTGTGCCCTGGAGAAGGAAAAAATCCTCCTGACCAATGTGCCCGATGATTACATCCGGATCGGCTCCGGTCTCGGCGAGGCGAAGCCTTTGAACGTCCTCGTCTTGCCGGTTGTGTTCGAAAGCCAGGTCAAGGCGGTCATGGAACTCGCGTCCTTTGACCGGTTCAGCCCCACGCATCAGGCCTTTTTGGATCAATTGACCGAAAGTATTGGTATTGTGTTGAACACCATTGAGGCCAACACCCGCACGGAGGATCTGCTCAAGCAATCCCAATCCCTCGCCAAGGAACTCCAGAGCCAGCAGCAGGAATTGCAGCAAACCAACCAGCAACTGGGAGAAAAAGCGAAGCTCCTTGCCGACCAGAACGTTGAAGTCGAACGCAAGAACCGCGAAGTGGAGCAGGCCCGGCAGGCCCTCGAGGAAAAGGCCAAGCAGCTCGCCCTCACCTCGAAGTATAAATCGGAATTCCTCGCCAACATGTCTCACGAGCTCCGGACCCCGCTCAACAGTCTCCTCATCCTTTCCGACGAGCTCTCCCGGAACAAGGACCAAAATCTTTCCTCCAAACAGGTTGACTTCGCCAAGACCATCCATTCCTCCGGCAATGACCTGCTGGCCCTCATCAATGACATCCTCGATCTTTCCAAGATCGAATCCGGCACCGTCATTGTGGACGTCGGTGAAATCGCCCTGCGCGAGTTGCAGGATTATGTCGAGCGGACATTCCGGCACGTGGCCGAAACCAAGAAACTGGAATTCGAGATCGACCGGGCGTCCGACCTCCCCAGGGCCCTTCAAACCGATGCCAAGCGTTTGCAGCAAATCCTCAAAAACCTGCTCTCCAACGCTTTTAAATTCACCGAGCGCGGCAAGGTCACCCTTTCCATCACCCCGGTTTTCGAAGGATGGAGCCCGGAAAACGAGGCCCTCAACGCCGCCAAGTCCGTGCTCGCCTTTTCGGTAAGCGACACCGGCATCGGGATCGCCCCGGACAAACAGCAAATTATTTTTGAAGCCTTCCAGCAGGCGGATGGCAGCACCAGCCGCAAATATGGCGGCACCGGCCTGGGACTGGCCATCAGCCGCGAAATCGCCCGCCTGCTCGGTGGCGAGATCCGCTTGGCCAGCGCTCCGAACGCCGGCAGCACCTTCACTCTTTACCTGCCTCAAAATTACGTGCCGATCAAACCCGCCCGTCGTCAGGCCCTGCTGCCGGCTGTTGCCGATGGCCTCTCCCTCGCGCAAGAACAGGGTCTTGCGCCCGTGGCCGTGGACACCCCCCAGCAATCATCCGTCAGGTTGGAAGACGACCGGGGCGATGTGCTGCCGGGCGATCAGGTCGTGCTGGTTGTTGAAAACGACCCCGGCTTCGCCCAGTTTATCCTGGAAATGGCGCGGGAATCAGGCTTCAAGGGAATCCTTTCCACCCGCGGAACCGACGCCCTGGCGGTGGTCCGCCAATACCGCATCAGCGCCATCACTCTGGACATCAATCTTCATGACATCGACGGCTGGCGGGTTTTGGCTCGGCTCAAAGACGACCTTAACACGCGCCATATTCCCGTGTATCTCATCACGACCGAGGACGAACGTGAACGGGGCCTGCGGTCAGGCGCCGTGGGGGCGTTGATCAAGCCGCTCCGTTCAACTGACGCGCTGAAGCAAGTTTTTGGCAAAATCCGGGACACCATCGCACCGCACACCCGGAGCGTGCTGGTTGCCGATGCGGATGAAGCCCGGCGCGGCGAAATCACGAACCTCATCGCGGCCGAGGACGTCCAGGTTGTCGCCGCCAGCACGAACCAGGAGGTGCTGTCAAAACTCAGGGACAATCATTTCGATGTCATGGTGATTGGCGTTGATCTGCCCGGTTCCAACGCCTTTGAGCTGATTGAGGAGATCAAACGCGACGCCCATTTGGGGGAAGTTCCGGTGCTGGTCCACGTCTCGAGAGAACTGACCAAGAAGGAGGAGTCGCAACTTAAGCGGCTGGCGCACACCATGAACTTGCGCGAAGCCCGCTCGCTGGAACGCCTGCTCGATGAAACCACGCTCATTCTTCATTCCAACATGGCGGGCATGCCTGAACCCAGACGCCTGGCCATCCAGAAACTTCACGAAACGGCTGAAGTGCTCAAGAACAGGAAGATTCTGATTGTGGACGATGACATCCGCAACATCTTCGCCATGACCAGCCTGTTGGAACGCTACGAAATGCAAATTCTCTCGGCTGAAACCGGCAAGACCGCGTTGGAACAATTGCAGGCGGCCCCGGATATCGACGTCGTCCTGATGGACATCATGATGCCGGACATGGATGGCTACGACACCATGCGGGCCATCCGAAAATTCAGCAAGTTCCGGACATTGCCGGTCATCGCCCTGACCGCCAAGGCCATGAAAGGCGACCGCGAAAAGTGCATTGATGCCGGAGCCTCGGATTACATCGCAAAACCGGTGGACAGCTCCGAGCTGCTTTCAATGCTCCGCCTCTGGCTGTATCGTTAGACTTGTGTAAAACCATGAGAACCGATCATCTCATGCCGCCTGAACAACAGCGCACGGATAAACCCGGGGTTTTTCGGGGAGAAACGCCTTCACCCCCCGACCGGGCTGCCATCCTGATTGTGGACGACCGGGAGGACAAGCGCATGGCCATGGAGACCGTTGTCGCCGACCTCGGGGAAGATATCGTCAAGGCCTCCTCCGGTAAGGAGGCCCTGAGATGTTTGTTGCATCAGGAGTTCGCCGTCATTTTGCTGGATGTCAACATGCCGGGGATGGACGGCTTTGAAACGGCCTTCCTCATCCGGGAGCGTAAAAGCTCGGAACACACGCCCATCATCTTCGTCACCGCCATCAGCGACACCGAGAACCACGTGTCGCGCGGCTATTCGCTCGGCGCGGTGGATTACATTCTCACCCCGGTGCTCCCGGATGTTTTACGGACCAAGGTTTCCGTCTTCGTCGAACTGTTCAAAAAAAACCGGCAGTTGAAACGGCAGGCGGAACATTTGCAGCAGGCCCGGGATGAATTGGAAATACGCGTCAAGAACCGCACTTCGCAGCTGGCGGACACCAACGCCGCCTTGCGCGAGGAGGTGGTCGCGCGGCAGCAGGCGGAAACAGAGCTGCGCCTCCTGAACCTCGAACTCGAACAACGTATCTTCGAGCGCACTTCCCAGCTGGCCTCAAGCAATCAGGACCTCGAGGCTTTTACTTACTCCGTGGCCCACGATCTCGAGGCGCCCTTGCGCCAGATGCAGGGTTATGCCGAAATCATGGAGGAGCAATTCACCCCGCTTTTGCCTCCGGAAGCCGTGCGCTACCTCGAACGCATCCGTCGTCGCGGCGAAAATCTGAGGCTGATGCTCGAAGACCTGCTCAACCTGTCCTTGATTGGAAAACAGGAATTGAGCCGCCAGACTGTCAATTTGAACAGCCTGGTGGATGAAGTGATCACCTCCCTGAAATCAGAAACCGGCGAGCGGAAGATTGAATGGAAGGCTGGGGATCTGCCGACCGTTGCCTGCGATCCAGGCCTGCTGAAACTTGTGTTCAATAATCTCCTCTCCAACGCCGTGAAATATACCCGGCCGCGGGAAACTGCCGTGATCGAGATTGGACAAAACAACCTGGGCGGCGAGGTTTCGATCTTTGTCCGTGACAACGGAGTCGGTCTGGACATGAAAAATGCCGACCGGCTGTTTGGTGTATTTCAACGTTTGCACCGGGCCGAGGAATTTGAAGGCACTGGTGTCGGGCTTGCCATTGTCGCCAGGATAATTCGCAAACATGGCGGACGAATCTGGGCGGATGGCGAGGTCGGCAAAGGAGCGACGTTTCAGTTCACACTGGGAAACTCCACCCCGCTGGAACAATGAGCGCAAGTCAAAAGGGGTCGTTCGCAGTTTTGCTCGTGGACGATTCCGAGGACGATCGCCTGTTTCTGCGCCTGGCGTTGCGCGACAACCCCAGGCTGGTGGTGGTGGGCGAACTCTGCGACGGAGAAGAAGCCATCTCTTATCTGAGCGGAAGGGGGGAATTCGCCGATCGTGAAAAATATCCTTTTCCGGATGTAATGCTGTTGGACCTGAAAATGCCGCGGAAAACAGGATATGACGTGTTGACCTGGCTGCGCGCCCAATCGCTCAACGATCTTGTCGTCATCGTGATATCCGGTTCATTCTTGCCGGAAGATATCTCCCGGAGCCTCGCGCTCGGCGCGACAGCTTACCACCGGAAGGCCATGCTCAAGGAGGAGCGGGAAGTCTTGTTTGTCGAAATTGAAGGCTCGCTGGCAATGCGACAAAGATAGAGCAAGTCCCGCTTCGATTTCTCATTCCCTTCAAACTGATTGGGCGCGCATTTTGCGGCCCACTCCGCAGAATGCGGCTGCGGGAGAAATGGTCCGATTACTTCGCGCTTTCCTTAGTCATTGGCAGCCAGCCGGTTGCGATGATGACGCTCAAGGACCGCCCCACTGGTATGGATTACGCTAAAAGTCTGTGGACAGATAAAACGTAACCTAATCAACAAGATCGGGAGAAAAATATTATGAAAAACATAAGAAACATTGGCGCAGCATTGATGCTGGCTACTGCGGGGCTGGTCGGGTTGACCGGTTGCGCGGGTGACAGATACCATGAAAGCACCGGCGAAGACATTGATGACTCGGCCACCACCAGCCGGGTGAAAGGGGCGTTGAACAATGACGCCATGTACAAGTACCCGGACGTGATCGTCACGACCTTCAAGGGCACCGTGCAGTTGAGCGGCTTTGTTGACAACCGCGATGAAAAGTCTCGCGCGACAACGCTGGCGAAGAACGTCGAAGGGGTCAAGGATGTTCAAGACAACATCAGTGTCAAACAGTAATCGCGCCGGCTGCTGGCTTTAGCAGCGCATCAGTTTGGATAAGTTCTGATAACAGGAAGATCCGACACACGGAGAACCTCGCGTTCTCCGTGTGCACTTTTAAGGTTCTGGGAATGAGCGGGCTGAACCCGGCGTAACGCCGGCCGGCCCGGTAAAATAGTATGGAGGTTTGATATGAATAACATCTCATCACTTCTGATCGTTTGCGTCACCATGGCGGCCATGGGTGCGAGCAGCCAGACGTCTCCAGGACCAACCATGGCCGGCACTAACCGAAATATGGCGGTTCCAAATGGCGGCGTGGTTTCGCCGGCCTCGGGAGCACCGATCGCCAGCGGTAGAGTGTCCGCCCCTCCCATGGGTGTAGGCGCAATGCCAAACACCCACCCCGTGGTTTCTCCCGCCGGAACAGTATCGCCCGGCGGCAGCGGAACCGTTGTTCCCAACACGATAATGCAGGCGCCCAATCAGCCCTACACTAACAATGGCCTCAATGGAAATTACGGTCGTTTGGGCACCAATGGTTTTGGTACCCTTGGAACCAACGGGTTCGGTGCCCCAGGAACTAATGGATTTGGCGCACCAGGAACGAACGGATTTGGCACCCCGGGAACCAATGGCTTCTATCAGGGACCAAGAAGCGGCAATTATCTTAACACGGCCACGAATGGTTTTGGCTCTCCCGTGAATCAGTGATGATGGTTGGATGCGCGGCCATGCAAACTTCCTCTTTTCAAATCTTCCACCTTTCGTCTGCCGCCTTTTGGAAGTCTCGTTGCGTTGATAACTTCATTTTGCGAATCATCGCAAATTGCGTTTACGCCGCAAATGCAACTTGCGAAATGCGAGAATGTTTTGTGATGCGGAGAGCGCCCCCGGATTCTCAAATCATTCCATTCAAACGACTTGGGCACGCCGGGGCACCCTTGGCATATTTAAGGCTGAGCCTACATCCGGGTAACTAAACAATTGGAAACTAACATTAATTATGAAAAAGGGAACTATCATTGCGGGAACCATCTTGATGCTCGGCGTTGGCACCATATTGAAGGCACAAGACGCGAACACCGACACGGCCGTCCACCACGACGATCCGTTGCGGCTCTATCGCGACCAGGAATTTACCGTCGACTTCTTTGGCGGGGGTACGCTCGGCCAGCATGACTTGAATCACCTTAATGGAGGTCGAATCCACGAGGACGGCCGCCTGGGCCTGGGCGGCGGCGGAAGTTTCTTCTTTGTGCGCAATGTGGGCATTGAGGGGGAAGTCTACACGGAGAATCCCGACGCCCACTTCATTGACGAGACCTCCGGCAGCCTGGTGTTGCGGTTGCCGCTGGGTGAAGGCGGTCTGGCTCCTTATATATTTGGCGGCGGCGGCCACTTATTCGATCCCGTCGCCTCAAATTTTGGCCACGCCGGGGCGGGTCTTGAATACCGGTTCAGTCCGAATGTGGGCATATTCGTGGACGGACGCTGGGTATTCACCGAAAATATTGGAAACTATGGAATGGGCCGGGCCGGGTTGCGGATTGCATTTTGAAACCGCATTAACGAAGAACTCGCCGCCTCCGGGCTCACGAAAAAGATCAGCGCGTGAGTCGGAGGCGACTTCAGTTGGCAAATCGGAAGGGTGCTTGTGAAAACAATAAGGAACTTGATCATTGTCCACCTGATGCTCGCGGGGAGTTTGTTGTTTGTCATCTACAAGGCCAAGTCGGAACTCGAAGTTTCGGCGTCGGTCGAAATTCACGCTCCCGGCGATTTTTATGGTCCGCTCGCCACACACGGGACATGGGTTGAAGTCAGCACCTACGGCCGCTGTTTCCGACCCGAGGGAATTGATGCCGGATGGCAGCCCTACTGTGAAGGCATTTGGGTTTGGACCGACTGCGGTTGGTACTGGCAGAGCGATGAACCTTGGGCCTGGGCCTGCTATCACTACGGCACATGGTTTGATGATCCGGCTCAGGGCTGGATTTGGGTGCCGGGTATTGAATGGGCGCCCGCATGGGTGACGTGGCGTACGGGTGGCGACTTCATTGGGTGGGTGCCTTGCGCGCCGCGCGGAGCAGTTGTGGCGCCGGCGCTGTTCGCCTTCGTGGACGTTAATCATTTTCAGGATCCGATCAGGCGCGCAACAGTGACGGTGAACAACACCGCAGCCATCGGCCAGACCCGGCTCCTGGCGGGGCCGGGACGTGAGAAACGGAACGTTGATGGCAAGTCACAAGAGATTGTCGTAAATCATGGGCCGGACGTTGAGGCGATCCAAAAGGCAACCGGCAGACAGTTGCAGCCGGTCCCAATTCAATCGGCCAGCCAGCGGTCCCCTGCCCCGCATAATCTCGCGCCGGCCGACCGCAACGACAAGCCGGCCGATGTGAAGCAGCCGGTTGACCCGCTGAATGAGAACCGTCCTTCGATTGATGGCAAAGATCAGGCGGTACCAAACCAAAATGCCGGCCCTCAGCCTGAACGACCAACGGAAACCCGGCAGCCGATTACTGACGGTCCCGCCAGCCCGCAGAAGCAGGACAGTGATGTGCCGGAGCGGCCTGTTCCGGAAAAGGTTCCCGCCGTTCAACCCGAAAAACCGGCGGAGACAGCGCAGCCTCCCGTCGAACACTTTCAACGCCCTCCGACGCAGAAAACACCAGCATCCCCGGCCAAACAGGAGAAGCCGGTGGATCCGCCAAAAGAGGAAAAGCCTGCAAATCCACCGCAGGGGCAGGAAAAGAAAGATGGTCTTGGAAGAAGCCCGAGCATGATGGCTGATAGCTCCTCCCATTCCTCGCCATGCTCCGGTGCCAGCTAATTCTTACAGGGTGGCCCGCTGTGTTGGCCCTTGTTGAAATGCAAAGCGAAGCCTATTCCAGTCCCATCTTCTTTCGCTTGCGATAGATTGTCCCGTCATCAATGCCCAGAACTTTGGCCGCCTCCGCCACGCTCGAAGTACGCTCCAACACCTTTCGGATGTGAATTTCCTCCATCTTTTCGAGCGAAACCAGATCACCAGGCTGCGGGATGCTCCCCGGGGCGCTTTGACCGTTGCGCAAGTCCAGGGGCAAATCCGCCGCCTCTATTTTGTCATGCTTGGTGAGTATGACCGCCCGTTCAATCGTGTTGCGCAGTTCCCGCAGGTTGCCCGGCCAGGCGTAGGCGCGGATTCGGTTTAGGGCGTCCTCCGTGAACCCGCCGAGGCTGCGTCCGCATTGGGCTGCGAAATATTTGAGATAATGTTCGGCGAAACGAACCAGATCTCCGTGGCGCATCCGGAGGGACGGCATTTCGACCGCGATGACATTCAGGCGGAAAAAAAGATCCTCCCGGAACGCCCCTTCCGCCATGCGCTTCTTCAGATCGCGATTGGTCGCGGCAATCACCCGGAGGTCGGCCTGGCGGGTGACGTTCTCACCGAGGCGTTCGTATTCGCGCTCCTGGAGCAACCGGAGCAGCTTGGGCTGGATCTCCATGGGCAGATCGCCGATTTCGTCCAGGAAGAGTGTCCCCCCCGTCGCCGCCTTGACCTTTCCCCAATGGTCCTTGACCGCGCCCGTGAACGCACCTTTGACATGCCCGAACAAATCACTTTCCAACAGTTCTTTGGACAGGCTGGGGCAGCTCACAGTGACGAAAGGTTTGTCGGCCAGGTGACTTTTTTCATGAATGACTCTCGCGATAAGGCTTTTGCCGGTTCCGCTTTCGCCGGTGATGAGCAATGAAGCCGGCGTCTTCGCCGCGCGCAACAGCACATCCATGATGTCGCACATGACCGGGGTGGCGAAATCGAGAAGCAATTCCGGATTCTGGGACTTGGTTTCCTTCACCTCCCGCTCCAGCCGCTCGATGCTCTGGCTCATCTGGTTGAAGCGTTTCAACCGTGCGAGCACCGTGTGCAACTGTTCGGCAGTGAAGGGCTTTTCCAGAAAGTCCAGGGCTCCGCGTCGCATCGCCTCCACGGCCCCTTTCACCGTGCCCTGGGCGGTGAACATCACCACCGGCATCGTTGGGTGGTCCTTGAGAATATTCTGCAGGACGTCGAGGCCGTTCTCCCGCCCTAGGTTCACGTCAAGCAGCACCGCGTCAAACGGATCTTCCTTCAATGTTTCCAGCGCCACCCCGCCCGATTCGGCCGGCTGTGCGTAGTGGCCCTCATCCTCGATGAGCAAACACGTTGCATCCCGAAACATTTTGTCGTCGTCTATTACAAGAAAATCCATGGTTACCCCCCTTTTTTTGGTGATGCAGTTCGCAGTCTCAAAATGAATGTCGCGCCTTTGCCGGGCTCGCTTTCACACAACAACTCGCCCCCCATCGCGCGCGTGAGCTTCCGCGCGATGTTCAGGCCCAGACCGGTGGAAGGCTCGCCGCCCGTCGGCCGCGCGGAAAGGCGCGCGTAGCGGCCAAACATGCCCGCCTTGTCTTCCTTGGTGAACCCGGCCCCTTGATCCTTCACCCGGCATTCCGTGGACGGGCCGTTCATTTGCACAATCACGGATACTTGCGTTCCCGCGGGCGAAAACTTGACCGCATTCGATATGAGGTTGTCGAGCACCTGCATGAGCGCAGTGGCATCACCCTCGACGGTGGCGTACTCCGCAGGGAGGGACGCCTGCAAGGTGATTCCCTTTGCCTTGGCCGCCTGCTCATATTGCGCGGCCACCCGGGCGGCCGCGTCCGCAAGGTTCACCTTTTCATGTCTGACGCTCAGCTTGTGATCAATCGCGGCATTCGCCAGAAAGGACTTCACAAATGTCCGCATCCGGCTGCTGGCATTGCGAATTTCCGTCAACACCCGGACGTTGGTGTCCCCGTCCGCCGGCACCCGGTTGAGCAGCACCTGGGCGCTCATTTCCATGCCGGCAAAATGATTTTGCAAATGGTGCGAAATCATTCCCAGCAGCTCCTCATTGTCCTGCGCCAGCTTTTTCAAATGATCCCGGGTGGTCTTGAGCATCAACTGGGTGCGCACCCGGGAGACCAGTTCAAGTTTGTTGAAGGGCTTGGTGATGTAGTCCACCCCGCCGCTTTCCAGCGCGCGAACAATCAGGTTTTTGTCGTCGGCCGCGGACAGAAAAATGATCGGGATTTCCGCCCACGCGGCGTTTTCCTGGATGCTCCGGCACAAATCAAGCCCGTCCAGCCCCGGCATCAGCAGATCCAGCAGGATGAGGTCCGGCTGGCGCACCGCGAGATGCTTGAGCGCCTGCGCCACCCCGGTGGCGGGCAGGATTTCGAAGCCCAGTTTGCCCAGCATCGCGCCCAGAACCTGGATGTTCGCCTCCTGATCGTCCACCACGAGCAGACAATCGTTTCCGGGAGCGCCTATGGTGGATTCAATCATGCTGGGCCGGGGTAGGATCCTGTTCAAGTGTCTGGACCAGGGCGGGAAATTCTGCAATCAGATTCTCCAACTCATGGACCGAGTAGGTCTGGGCGTGCCGGGTAAGGGCGAGCGCATAGGCCTTCAGCGGGACACAATGCGCGGCTTGCGCGAGCGACTGGAGTTTCCCCGCCAATGCCAGCGTCTCATTGATGGCGAGGCTCTCCCGAAGTTCGGCCCATTCGGAGGCGAGCAGCGTATGCAACTCCTCCGTCAAAACCTCCCGGTCGCGCGCTTTCATGGCAATGTGGACCAGTTCATCGTCCACAGAATCATCAAGGCCGCCTGCCGCGGCAGGAACAGTCTGGGGGCGCCGCGGCAGGAACAGCGCCAATTCTTTGTACAATGTTTGCCGCGTAAACGGCTTGCGGATGTAGGCATTGAACCGGCGCCGCAGTTGCTCCTCATCATTTTCGGGGTCCGAGGCGGAGACGGCGATGACCGGCAACAACTCGAGTCCTGGCATTTTTCGAATTGCCGCGAGCGTCTCGTGGCCGTCCAGGTGAGGCATTCGAATGTCCAGCAACACCAGGTTTGGCTTCGATTCCTCGATGCTGGCGAGGGCTTCCCTCCCGTCGCAGGCATGCCGGATCCGGTGATGGGTGCCATCAAACATTCTTGCGACCAGGGTGCGATTCGTTTCACTGTCGTCCACCATCAAAAGCGTGACCGGCGCGAAATCATTGAAATTGACGGCGTCGGCCGTCTCAATCTCGTCCGTGACGGGGAGGCGCGCGGAAATTGAAACCTCCGGCAATCTGACGTGGAATGCGGAACCCAGGCCCGGCGTGCTGTCGAGGGTCACCGCGCCGCCCATGATCTCGGTCAACCGCCGGACCAGGTGCAGCCCGAGCCCGGTTCCCTCTTTTTCCGCGGCTGACGACGGGTTGGACTGGACAAACGGCTTGAAAATTTCCTCCTGTTTTTCGGGTGAAATGCCCATGCCGCTGTCTTCCACGTGAAACCAGAGCGTCCCCCGGCTGGAATCCCCGAGCTCGCGGATCCATTCGACGCGGGTGAGCACCTGCCCCCGCGTTGTGAACTTCACGGCGTTGCCGACCAGGTTCATCAACACCTGCCTCAGGCGCAGACGATCCAGCAACAAGGCATTGGGCACCCCTTCAGTTTCCCACTTGAGCTGCACGGATTTGCCCGCCGCCTGCTGGGCAAACATGATTTGCAGAAAACTGCAAATCTCCTGGACATTCGTCGGCTCAAGGCATATTTCCAGCTTCCCCGCCTCCAGCTTGGAAAGGTCCAGCACATCGTTGATCAACTGGAGGAGCGACTTGCCGCTTTGCCGGATGCACCTCACATATTCCGACTGCCGGTGTGTCAATGACTCGTCCGCCAGCAATTCGCCGAAGCCCAGGATTGCATTCATCGGCGTGCGAATTTCGTGGCTGATATTGGCGAGGAACGCGCTCTTCTCGACCATGATCTTCTCCGCGCGCATTGTCTGCTCCAGCAGTTCCCGCCGTCCTTTTTCCTGCAGGTAACCGACCCGCACGAGATAAAGCGCAAACAATCCCGCCCCCACCCCGAGCACCCCGGCCACCAGGTCCAATGACTGCGTTCGCGCCAGGTGCTGCTGGGTCGCCTGTTCTGCGCCCGCGACCACCGGGACAAGTCGTCGATGCATCTGCCCGGTTAATTGACGGATGCGATCCATGGCCTCCTTGCCCTTGTTTGATTCCACGAAAGTCACCGCCGCCGGCAGATTCTTTTCCTGGCGGATTTTGATGGCATCCCGCATCTCCGTCATCTTCACCGCCGTCAGTCCCCGCAGTTCAAGCAGCTCCTTTTGGAGCGCTTTGTCACCGTTGACCATCGGGGCCAGCTCGTCAAAAATCTTCGGCAGGTCGGCTTCTGCGTTTTTAAACGGCTCAAGATAGGATTCCGCCCCGGTCAGCAGATAACCCCGTTGACCGGTTTCGGCGTCTTGTATCGAATAAAAAAGCCTGTCCAGCGAGCCATCCAGTTGCGCCGCCCGGGCGGACGCACTCACACTCTGGGCGAGCCGCTCCCCTTCCTCCACCCGCAGTCCCAAGCCGATGCTGGTAAGGACAAGCCACCCTATGACCACCACCCCAACCAGTCTGTGTCGGAATCTGTAAAACATGCGGTTCGCGGGTTTATCCTGCGCCCGGCGTTGTCCTCGCGGGCAACCAGCAGATTATAAGGCGCACAAGACCCTTTGTCCACACGGAGGGGAGCGTCGATTTGTGGCCCGTACGACGGTGGCCGGCCCCACCAAGGCGGCTCATCGCCGCCCCTTCCCATTCCGGAGGGCGGTCCAAAGCGAGGTTCCCACGCGCACAGTATTGAGGATCGATCCAAACCATGACCGTTTGCCGATCGGAGAGGGTTCGGTTCTGGACCGAAACGCCGCAATGGTCGCAATACCTGCAGTGATGAGGCCCCGCCAGTGCGTGGCCCGTTCGCCCAAATGATGCAACTCGCGTGCCATGGCCCTTCCATCCTCAATCAACATGCGTCGATTGAGCTCGCTTTCGACGATCAACAATTGTTTGCGGGTTGCTAGATTCCTCAGGCGAGGATTTTCTTCAGGCATTCGCCGTCCTTTTGCAATTGTTCCAGGGTTGCGGAGAGAGTCTTCCAGTCTTGTTGCACGAACAGCAGCCGTCGGTGGAGAAAAAAAGCGCCCAAACCGTATCCGGCCCCGAGCGCCAAAAGCACCGTGATCGGGGATGTCTGCCAGAATAGAACAACGGCGGCTGCGGTTAATCCCATTACGGCGAGCAGGCCAAGAACGGCAACGCCCAGCGCCAGCATCAATACTTCCACAAAATGTCGGCGCTCCTCCTCCATTTCGAGCACGAAAAGCTCCAGCCGGTTTCCGCCCGCGGCAAGCAAATGCCGGGCAAACCGCTTGGGTCCGGCTGACAATCGCGGAGAGCAGGTCGGGCTTTCTTCCATGAGATCCCGGTGAAACTTTAATTGCGG
Source organism: Verrucomicrobiia bacterium (assembly GCA_035570675.1). Lineage (GTDB taxonomy): Bacteria > Verrucomicrobiota > Verrucomicrobiia > Limisphaerales > Pedosphaeraceae > DATMLG01. Next base: position 17,432 of record DATMLG010000392.1, read on the forward strand.
CGACCCAGCAACAGGCCGATCAGGGCCCCCGCTCCGAAGGCAATGCCAATGGCGTGATAGGGATGATCGCGAACGAGCTTGTCCGTCGCCTTGGCGCCGGCAACAGCGCTCTTTTGCGCCTCCGCGTAAGTTTCCTTCGCGGCCTCCAGCGCGGAGGCGACGCGTTCACGCGCCGCCGTCACCTTGTCGCCGGCGACGTCTGCGGTTGCCGCGAGCAATGCGCGAGTATCTTCAACGAGGTCTCCCATGCTGTCCCTGATTCCGTTTCGATGTTTGTTCATATGAGTTTTAATTTTTACCGAATTCGTTTGAGGCCTTTGCTCATCAAATAACCTGAAGTTCCGGTTCGGCTTCGAACCGTTGAAATGTTTGCGAAAGCAACCGGGAGGCCTTCTCACCACCAACGGTGATGTTGGATGCGCCCATGACCTGGAATATCTTTCTGGCGGCGTCCGCCTCCCTCCAATCATCTGCCTGCAAACAGATCAACAATTGATCTTCTGCGCTGTTGCATTGATGACGATCCATGTTCTCCAGGCTGGCGGGTGCGACCGCTGCCCCACACCACACCCCACTGATCGGCCCGCCAGCTCTGAAGTTTTTAAAACGGGGCGGCGAAAATGCCGCCGCACCCGCAAGTCGCCGGGGTATAAATCCCACTCCCATCGCGGATGTTCCATTTTCTGGAATGGTTCCATCCTCATCATTCACACAACCATCCCGGCCGTCCCTGTCCGGAATCGATACCGAAATGTCATCGCGCGAAAATCCCGCGTTGGTCAGGTGATTGACGATCCGGCTGGCCTGGATGCGTGACGAGGCGACCCCGAAAACTGATTTTCTGGCAGTAGAATTCATCATGATCGCATCCTGTATTTTCATGGTGATGGATTGATTTCTCTCAGGTCGCCCTCAACGCGGCTGCCCGCGCAAGCTCATGAAACTGCCGACAATCATGGCCGCGACTCCCCCCAACAGCAGCCACACGGCCTTGTCGGTCGGGGCGCCGGTGAAGAATTTTGAAATATCCGAGCCGGCCGAATTTGTGGAGTTTATCCCCAGCACCAGCAGCACGATTCCAGCCACTAGCAGGGCTATACCGATTGGTCTGTTCATAATTATGCCTTTCCTGTCGGCCTGATGCGATGCGCACCAGCGCCATGGTTGACCGAGTTTACCGCCCCCGAACGATGACGTGCGTGATGTCCGTTGACATGATTACCGTTGGTCGTGGGCGAATTTCCGTCTTCCCGGACTTGCGGCGACCAGTCCGCATAATTTGCCCCGCCGAGGTGAAACGATTCCCCTTTTGAAAGTTTCTCCAGGTTCAGAATGCTGTTGTGAACCGATTCCGCCGCACGAATCAATTGATCCAGCTTCACCTGAAGCGCTTCGCTGTTGCGCATCCGCGACTTCTCAATCAGCATGATAAGCAACAACACAACCAAGGTCGTCGGAACGATGACGGCAAGTTGCCAGACATTGCCGGGCCAGGAGAATCCGCTGGTCGCAAACCAGAGCGCAAACAACGCCAGCACCAGCACGATGGCGAACGAATTTCCAATAATCCAAGCGTTGATTATTCTTTGAGAGTCTCCCGGCATTTGGCCGGTCAGAGAATCCGATTGTCGTTCATGGTCAGCGGCTTTCATAACGGGGGCTTGCTTTGCTGGAATCATGCCACGCACAAACTCATTGTTTTGCAATGATTTACAAGAATGCGGGCAATGCATTTTGCAGGAAAATCGGCCGTCTTGTCGCATTTTGCGAAACTTCATCTCCAGCTTCACTCGCCAAGGTTACGTGCCCACCAGGGCCAGTTTCATCAAACAGGTTGTCCTCTTCCGGACGAAATAGGTCACAGATGCGGTCGTAAGTTCAGCGCTTCCGATCATTTTCAAAATGCGGCAACGACAAATGATTTCCCCGCAATGTGCGATTCCTTTATTCAGCGCACCGGGATTCAATTACTCCGAAGGCATTCAGCCACACGGTGATACCGAATGAAACAAAAGGATCCAGATGTGGCACTCATTTTGCAGATAAAGCACAAAACGCAGCCTGAAAAACGCAGAAGCTATACTTGCAGCCCGACAAAGATCATATGAGCAAACTTGAATTAAACGGCAGCCGGCCAGGGACAATGGATGAGCCGGCAAAACGACACAAATCCTCCTCCCTTTCAGGAACACAACCCAGGAAGCGCTTCAAAAACGGGATAAAAGAAGTTGTCTTTCAGGTTGGCGCTCCCTCTGCTGCCACGGTGGCGCTGGCCGCGGATTTTACGGATTGGGACAAGGCTCCCATCCGGATGCTCAAACTCGGCAGCGGCATCTGGCAGACCAAGGTTGCGTTGCCGCAGGGCCGCCATCGTTACAAGTTTCTGGTCGACGGCCAATGGCTGGAAGACCCTCATTGCGAGGAACGTGTCCCCAATCCCTTTGGAACCAGCGATGGGGTGATCAATGTTCCCTGATTTTGAAATGACCAGGCCGATTCTATTGGCGGAAGATTTCGAGGCGGACGCGCTGACCGTCCAACGCCTTCTGAAAAAGGCAGGTGTGGCCAATCCGATCCTCATTGTTCCCGACGGTGGCGAAGCCATCGCCTACTTGAACAACGACGGCCCCTTTCGCGACCGCCAAAAATTCCCGCTGCCGGGAGTGCTGCTGCTCGACTTGAAGCTGCCCAATAAAACCGGATTTGAAGTCCTGGAATGGTGCCGGGTCCAGCCGCACTTGAAGGATTTATTCATCGTGGTTTTGAGCGGCCATTATGAAGTGCGGGAAGTCAACCAGGCTTATCAGCTTGGCGCCCACAGGTTCTTGACCAAACCCGCGAACCAGGAGGACATCTTGAACGCGATCAAGGACCATCTCGAAGGTTCACAAGTCTCGGCCGAGTTGCAGGCCAACTAGAAAGTGGCGCGAGCCGCGTATCCAGGTGAAATCAAATTTGCGGAAGGACAGAAAATGACCACTGCCGTGGACTTGCGGCCTGATAAGGCTGAAATTTTCTGGGGAGAAATTGCGCCCCGTGAACATCTGGTTCAAATCTACGGGGATGAGGCGCCTTTTCTGGATGCGCTGGAAGGATTTGTCGTCGGGGGCCTGCGGGCGGGGGAGGCGGTGATCGTCATTGCGACGGCAAAACATTTGACCGCCTTGGAACAACGGGTTCAGGCGGAGGGCTTCAATCTGGATGCTGCGCGATCACAGAACCAGTATATTTCCCTTGATGCCGAAGAGACGCTTTCGAAGTTCCTCCTCGGCGGATGGCCGGATGATATCCGTTTTCGAAAGGTGGTCAGCGATCTCCTTGTAAAAGCCCGCGGGAACGGGCGGCGGGTGCGTGCGTTTGGAGAGATGGTGGCCGTGCTTTGGTCGCAAGGCCACAATGGAGCCACGGTCCGGCTTGAGCACCTGTGGCATCAGTTTTGCCAAAAAGAAGAATTCTCATTGTTTTGCGCCTACCCCCGGAGCGGTTTCACCCAGGACGCCGACGCATCCATTCAAGAAATTTGCTCGGCTCATTCCAAGGTGATAAACCTTTCGCGCTAGATTGTCCTTCGCAGCGGCTTCCTCACGCAATCCGGTTTTCTTCGCCAGGGCTGAAATCATGGGTTCGCAAAATGCGATGCAGCCAAACACGCAACCGCAATTTGCAGGGATTCTATGCCTCGAAATAATCGCGTGATTGTTTCAACCCGCTGTCCGTCAGTGCCTTGAAGGATTGGCGCGGCTTCGGCATGGATAACGCTGACTAGTCATCAGACAGTCAACCATCGGGCGGAAGGGAATTAATTGTGAAAGAAACACTTGGCCATTTCAAAAATTCGCGCAGCCAATCTGTGATCCTAATCTCCCGCATCGCCTGGCATGTTGACGAAGAGCGCGCCATAAGAATTCGCAAAAATGCGGATGATATTCTGCCGTTGCTGAACCGCCTTGGAAGCGTTCATGACTCCAGATTTCTGGCGCTGCCGTTCCGAAGAAACCTGTCCGCTCGTTTCATACACCAAATAACCTGAGGAGTAATTATATGTTAAGCTGGTCACTCACATTTCTAATCTTTGCGCTGATCGCAGCCCTGCTCGGTTTCTCCGGGCTGGCTGGGGCAGCCGTGGGCATCGCCAAAATCCTGTTTGTCATCTTCCTGGTGATGTTTCTTGTTTCGTTGATCTTCCGGAGCCGGAGCATCTGAGCCGCCCGGCGATCCGCGAGCATACCGTCATGAAATCGCTGCAGCATCTGTTTCTTGAAGAGCTGGCCGATATATACGACGCCGAATTCCGAATTACCTCGACTTTGCAGAGCATGGCGAAAACAGCGAACCAGGTTGAACTGTCGGATGTTTTTCAGGCCCACTATCGGGAAACCGAAGACCAGCTCCGGAAGCTTGAACAAGTGTTTGATGCTTTTGGTGAGAAGGCAAAACGAAGCAAATGCGAGGCCACCGTTGGATTGGTCGACGAGGAGAACGAGATGGTTTCAGAAAACATCGGCTCACCAACGATCGACGCCGCCCTGATTTCTGCCGGGCAAAAGGTGGAGCACTACGAAATCGCGTCCTATGGATGCCTGCGCGAGTGGGCGAGATTGCTGGGCAACGAGCCTGCGGCAGAATTGCTGGATGCCATACTGGCCGAGGAAAAGGCCGCGGACCGGAGGCTCACCCTTCTGGCGCTTTCCTGTTGCAATGATTCCGCCAACCAAAAAGTGGCGGAGGCGTCCGAAAACACGCCGGATCTTTGAAACCAGCCCCGGCCCGCATGCTCCGTCTGCGCCAATACGCGCGCATCAGGCAGGATTTTGACTATTGCACGTGAACGACAATCAACCAGGGTTGACGGCGAATCGGCCCGGGGAAATCCCGGCCGGTGAACGGAATACCGCCGCATCGACCCTGAAAACAAAGGCGCCATGGTACAAAGGGGGCGCCATTTATGAACTTCACGTCCGCGCCTTCCATGACAGCGACGGGGATGGCACCGGGGACTTTCGCGGACTCACCTCAAAACTCGATTATCTGCAAGGCCTGGGTGTGACGGCCTTGTGGCTCCTGCCGTTCTATCCATCGCCATTGAAGGATGACGGCTACGACATCTCTGATTATTGCGGCGTCCACTCGAAATACGGGACGCTGGCGGACTTCAAAGTATTCCTGCGGGAGGCGCACCGGCGCGGGTTGCGGGTCATCACGGAACTGGTCATCAACCACACCTCGGACCAGCACCCCTGGTTCCAGCGCGCCCGTCGCGCCCGCCCGGGCAGCCGCTGGCGGAACTATTACGTGTGGAACGACACCCCCGACAAGTACAAGGGCACCCGTATCATTTTTAAGGATACAGAAACCTCGAACTGGGCCTGGGACCCAGTTGCCAAGGCATATTATTGGCACCGGTTTTATTCCCACCAGCCCGACTTGAACTTCGACCATCCCGAAGTACACCAGGAAATATTCAAGGCGCTGGACTTTTGGCTGGGCCTCGGCGTGGACGGACTGAGGCTGGACGCGGTCCCATATCTGTACGAACGGGAAGGAACAAACTGCGAAAATCTTCCGGAGACCCATGAGTTTTTAAAGCGGTTGCGAAAGCATGTGGACAAGAATTATGGCGACAGGATGCTGCTGGCCGAGGCCAACCAGTGGCCCGATGACGCCGCCGCGTACTTCGGCTCCGGACGGGGCGATGAATGCCACATGGCCTTCCACTTTCCGCTGATGCCGCGGCTGTTCATGTCGCTGCAGATGGAGGACAGGATTCCGATTGTGGACATTCTGGAACAGACACCGCCCATTCCTGAAACCGCGCAGTGGGCGCTGTTCCTGCGCAATCACGATGAACTCACCCTGGAAATGGTGACCGACGAGGAGCGCGACTACATGTACCGCATGTATGCGCACATTCACCAAGCGCGATTGAATCTGGGCATCCGCCGCCGCCTCGCGCCGCTGGTGGGGAACGATCGCAAACGCGTTGAATTGCTGAGCGCGCTTCTATTTTCCCTGCCGGGCACGCCGGTCATTTACTACGGTGATGAAATTGGGATGGGAGAGAACATTTATCTGGGAGACCGCAACGGCGTGCGCACGCCGATGCAATGGAGCGCGGACAAGAACGCCGGGTTTTCCCGCGCCAACCCGCAGAGCCTGTATCTGCCCATCAATTTGGATCCGGAAAACCATTATGAGGCCGTCAACGTCGAGGTTCAGGAACGCAATCCCCATTCATTGCTCTGGTGGATGAAACGAATGATCAGCCTGCACAAGCGGTGGAAGGCATTTGGTCTGGGAACACTCGAGTTTTTGCACCCCGAGAACCGCAAGGTCCTCGCGTGCGTGCGGCGATATCAAAACGAGTGCCTTCTGGTCGTTGCCAATCTTTCCCGTTTTGTTCAACCCGTGAAACTCGATCTCTCCACCTTTCAATCGCTGGTGCCCGTGGAACTTTTCGGCCGCACGGAATTTCCGGCCATCAGTGACAAGCCTTATTTTCTGACGCTCGGCCCGCACGCATTCTACTGGTTCGCCCTTGAATCGCAGGCGCCGGCGCGGGCCGAGTCGGCCGGCGCCCCGGTTGGATCGGAGGCCCGGGCCATCCTGACGGTTGATAATGACTGGCAGGAGGTTCTTGACGAAAACAACCATGTGCAACTGGAGCAGGCGCTGCGGGGCTGGCTTCCGTCCCGGCGCTGGTTTGGCGGCAAGGCCCGGAGGATCAGAAGCGTGCACATCAAGGAAACCATCCCGGTGACCATGGGGGCGGAAAAGGCCTTCCTGGTCTTTCTCCAGGTCGATTACCTGTACGCGGAGTCCGAGATGTACTGCCTGCCGCTCGCCTGCGCTTTCGGAGAAAAGGCCGATGAGGTTTGCCTGAAAACCCCGGCATTGGTCCTCGCTCATTTGACCTTGAACCAGTCAAACAAGGACGGGGTTCTTTACGATGCGATTGGAAACAGGACGTTTTGCCTGGCGTTGCTGGCACTTATCCAGGGCCGTCGCATCGTTCCGGGCGAGCTTGGCGAGCTTGCCCCCACGCGCACCGCGGTTTTGCGACGGTTGCATGGACAGGACTTGCGCGCCCTGGAGCCGGCGCTTTCCAAGGCCGAGCAAAACAACTCTTCGGTCATTTACGGCGACCGGTTGATTCTTAAATTCTTCCGGCGCCTGGATGCCGGCCCGAACCCGGACCTCGAAATTGCGCGATTCCTCACGGAGCATGATTTCCCGCACACGCCCCCGCTGGCCGGCGCGCTTGAATATCGCGGCCGAAATGAAGACAGCATCACCGTTGCCATTCTGACCTCCTTTGTTCCCGGTTGCAAAGATGCGTGGGTATTCACGCTTGACACGTTGGGCCGGTTCTTTGAGCGCGTGCAGACGGTATCGGCGGCAGACACGAAGGCATTATTGGCGCACACACCGTCGATCACCCGGCTGCCGCCTGAAAGAATCCCGCCCGGGACCGCGGAGATGATCGGCACCTATCTTGAAAATGCCCGAATCATCGGTGAACGCACCGCGGAATTGCATCGGGCGCTGGCGTCTGAAACCGAGGACCGTGACTTCGCGCCCGAGCCTTTCACGGCACATGATCAAAGGAGCCTCTATCAATCCATGCGCAATCTCGCCCGGCGTAATTTTCAACTGTTGAACCAGCGCCTGAAGAGCCTGCCGGCGGACACCCAGGGGCTGGCGCAGCAGGTTCTGGGCCTCGAATCAAAAATCCTCAACCGGTTTCGCGCCATTTACGAGCGCCGCCTCGACGCCGCGCGCATTCGCTACCACGGTGATTATCACCTGGGGCAGTTGCTCTATACCGGCAAGGACTTTCTGATCATCGACTTCGAAGGCGAACCGGCGCTGGCCATCGGCGAACGGCGGCTCAAGCAGTCACCGCTGCGGGACATTGCCGGAATGATCCGGTCATTTCATTACGCCGCCCACGCGGCCCTTGAGAGGCAGGCCGAATTTTCAACCCTGCAAACAGGGCGGCGCAAGGAGTTGGAGTCATGGGCGCGGTTCTGGTCCCGGTGGGTGAGCGTCGTCTTTTATTCAAGCTATCGACAGGCCGCCGGGGTGGTGGCATTTCTGCCGGCCAACAACGCCGATCTGCAATTAATGATGGATGCATATCTTCTCCGGAAGGCGGTTTACGAACTGGGTTATGAACTGACTGATCGCCCGGATTGGGTCTGGATTCCGCTGCAGGCGATTTTGGAACTGGTGAATTTGGAAGGCGCACCATGACTGCGGTCGGAAAAATGGCATGCACCAAAACCTGCCGCGCGGGCTTGAACGAACCCGTTTCCGCGTTATTTTTCAAACATACAAAATAGGGAAAAATCATGGGAAAATTCGCATGCATTCACGGGCATTTTTACCAACCACCACGCGAGAATCCGTGGCTGGAGGCGGTCGAAATTCAGGAATCCGCGTCGCCATACCACGACTGGAATGAACGCGTCACGGCGGAGTGTTACGCGCCGAACGCGTACGCCCGCGTGCTTGATGGCGATGGCCGCATCGACCGGATCGTCAGCAACTATTCGCGGATCAGCTTCAATTTCGGCCCGACTTTGCTTTCGTGGATGAAGGAAAAAGAGCCAGACATCCACCAGGCCATCATTGATGCGGACCAGGAGGGGCAAAAACGCTTTTCCGGTCATGGCCCGGCCTGCGCCCAATGTTACAACCACATCATCATGCCGCTGGCCAACCGGCGCGACAAAACCACACAGGTGGCCTGGGGCATCCGTGATTTTGAATCGCGCTTTGGCCGCAATCCCGAAGGCATGTGGCTGCCGGAGACGGCCGCCGACAATGAAACCCTCACTGTGCTGGCCGAACAGGGCATCAAGTTCACCATTTTATCACCTTATCAGGCCAGCCGTATTCGCCCCTTGCAAGGAGGGGACTGGCACGACGTCAACGGCGGTCAGGTGGATCCTTCGATGCCCTACCGCGTCGCGCTTCCATCCGGTCTTTCCATCGCGGTATTTTTCTACGATGCACCCATTGCACGGGCGGTTGCGTTTGAACACTTGCTCATGAACGGGGAACACTTTGCGCAACGGCTGATGGATGCCTTTGGCAAAAACCACGACGGAGACCAGTTGGCACACATCGCCACCGATGGAGAATCCTATGGCCACCATTTTGTTCATGGAGAAATGGCGCTGGCATATGCGTTGCATTCCATCGAGGCCGGCAACGAGGTGCGCCTTACGAATTATGGTGAATATTTGGAGACGCATCCGCCCACGCACGAAGCCGAAATACACCAGGCCAGCGCATGGAGCTGCCCGCATGGCGTGGACCGGTGGAAACGGAATTGCGGCTGCAATTCGGGCGGACACGATGGATGGAACCAGGAGTGGCGCGAACCGCTCCGCGGTGCGCTGGATTGGCTGCGCGACCAGCTCGCGCAACGCTATGAAAGCCGTGGCGGCGCATTGCTGAAGGATCCCTGGGCGGCGCGCGACGATTATATCACGGTCATTCTCGACCGTTCGGCGGAGAACATCGCGCGTTTTTTCAGCCGGCACGCGACGCGTGAATTGAGCGAGGCCGACCAGGTTGCCTCCCTGCGTTTCCTGGAAATGCAGCGGCATGCTCTGCTCATGTACACGAGCTGCGGCTGGTTTTTTGACGAACTGTCCGGCCTTGAAACCGTGCAGGTCATTCAATATGCGGCCCGCGCAATTCAAATAGCCCGGGACTTGTTTGATGAGGACCTCGAAGGCGGCTTCCTTGAGATCCTGGAAAAGGCGAAAAGCAACATTCCCGAGCATCAGAACGGCCGGGTCATCTACGACAAATTCGTCAGACCGGCGGTCATTACGCGCGAAAGCCTGGGCGCGCACTATGCCATCAGTTCGCTTTTCGAGTCGTATCCGGAGCAGGCGCGCATTTATGCCTTTTCGGTCCGGCAGGAGGATCGCCAGTTGTTCACCGCCGGAAACACGCGGCTCGGGGTCGGACGCATCAAGGTCACGTTTGAAAACACCCGGAGTTCGGACTTGATCACCTATGCCGTCATCCACATGGGCGGCCACAATCTGAACTGCGGCGTGCGTTATGACGGGGAACTGGAGGCGTACCGCACGTTGGTGGCGCAGATGCACGAAGCGTTCCAGCACGCCGATTTTGCGGAAATCATCCGGCTGATGGACCGGCACTTTGGTGGGACCCATTATTCCCTGAAAAACCTCTTCCGCGACGAACAGAACCGGATCCTCAATCAAATTCTGGCGGCGACCCGTGATGACATCCATAACACCTACCGCCTAATCACCGATCGCTATGCCCCGCTCGACCGCTTCCTGGCCGACCTGCACGCGCCTCCGTTGAAGGGTTTGGAACTGGCCATGGAGATTGTCCTCAACAGCGAACTGCGGCGTCAGTTTGAGAGCGACCACCTTGATCCGGAAAGAGTGCGTAGCCTGCTGGCCGAAAGCGCCTCAACGAGGGCGACGCTGGATTGCGGCGTCCTTGCCTACGCTCTCAAGGGCCACCTGGAACGCCTGAGCGATCGTTTTTTGAAATCCCCCGAAGACGGTGATTTATTGCAAAACATTGTCAGCGCCGCCGAACTCGTTCATCACGTCCCCTTTGGGGTCAACTTGTGGAAGCCGCAGAACATCTGCCATAGCATGCTCAAGGCCGTCCTGCCCGATATGCGAAAGCGCGCGGCGGATCATGACGAGAAGGCGAAGGCCTGGGTGGACAAATTCCGGGCTCTCAGCGAACAGCTTGGTTTTCACAACAACGGGAATTTCCACTGACTCGTTCCCATGACCTTGAACGCTTCATCACTGGTCTTCGATGCAAAAGTCCCACGAGCCACCTGCCGGCTGCAATTTAACGAGCATTTTCGCCTGCGTGACGCACTCGCGTTGGTGCCTTATCTCGCTGACCTCGGCATCTCGCATGTTTACGCCTCGCCCTTGCTGACCGCCTGTCCTCACAGCCCGCACGGCTATGATGTATGCGACTTCAACGAGTTGAATCCTGAACTGGGAACGGAAGAAGACCTGGGCGAGTTCGTGGCCGCGTTGCGCGAACGCGGAATGGGCCTCGTGCTGGACCTGGTTCCAAACCACATGGGCATCGGTGGCCCCGAGAACCGGTGGTGGTGGGATGTGCTGACCTGGGGCCAGTCCAGCCCGTTCGCGGAATATTTCGACATCGACTGGGAATCCGCCGATCCGCAGTTGCGGGGCAAGGTGCTTGTGCCGGTCCTGGCCGACACCTATCAGCGGGAGCGTGAACGCGGCGAACTTCGGCTGGCCTATCACGAAGGTGGACTTGTCCTGTCCTGTGCCAATCATTTTTTTCCTCTGGCCCCGCCGTCACTGCCTGAGCGGCTGGCCCAAATTTCCCGCCAACCTCAGGTGACCGGGAACGAAACTGCCGGCACACTTCGAGAACTCAATGCGAATGCGACCGAGTTGGACGGCCTGATCCGACGGCAACATTACCACCTCGCCTGCTGGCACGAAGGGGCCGGCAAATTGAATTATCGCCGATTTTTCAATGTGAACACACTTGCGGGGCTTCGCATGGAGGACAAGGGCGTCTTTTACGAGTCGCACGCTCTCGTATGCGCCTGGCTGAAACAGGGCTGGGTGGATGGTTTGCGTGTGGATCATCCCGACGGCCTGCGGGACCCCGGCCAATATCTGCGCCGGCTGCGCAGCCTGGCTCCCAAAGCCTGGATTATCGTCGAAAAAATACTCCAGACGGAAGAGTCCCTGCCCGAGGCATGGCCGGTTGCAGGCAGCACTGGCTATGATTTCCTCAATCGGGTCAACGGCCTGTTTGTGGATCCGAATGGAGAAAAACCACTTACAGAATTCTATGCCCAATTTACCGGCGAATCGTCCGACTATGGCTCCCTTCATCATGAAAAAAAATATCGCGCCTTGAACGAATTGTTTGTTCCGGAGGTCAGCCGGCTGTGCGGACTTTTATTGGGTATCGCAGCCGCTCATGTTCGTTTTCGCAATTTGAAACGGGAGGAAATCCGCGACGCGATGATGGAATTGGCTGCGAGCCTCGCGGTTTATCGAACGTATGTGCGCCCGCAAGATGGCGCCCCCGGCCAGTCTGACGTTTTCTGGATTGAACAGGCGGAAACCGCCGCCCGCCGGCAACGGCTTGACCTGGACCCAGAATTGTTCGGGCTTTTGCGCGACCTCTTGCTGTTGCGGCTGCGCGGCGAGCAGGAAAGCGAGTTTGTGGCCCGGTTCCAGCAGTTGACTGGCGCCGTCACGGCCAAGGGTGTGGAAGACACGGCGTTTTATTGCTTCAACCGCCTGCTCTCGCTCAACGAAGTTGGCGGTGATCCTGGTCATTTTGGGGTGGCCGTCGAGGAATTCCACGACGCGTACCGTCGCCAGCAGGCCCGCTGGCCCAATTCCATGCTCGGCACCTCCACCCACGATACCAAACGCAGCGAGGACGTCCGTGCCAGGCTCAATCTGCTTTCAGAAATTCCAGAACGCTGGTGTGAGGCCGTACGCCGCTGGTCGGCCATGAATGAACCCCGCCGGCGCAATCAATGGCCCGATCGAAACATCGAATATCTATTCTACCAAACACTCGTGGGAGCATGGCCGCTTTCCACGGAAAGAGCAGTGGCCTACATGGAAAAGGCGGCGCGCGAAGCCAGGCAGCATACCTCATGGGCAAAACGAATTAAAGCCTATGACGCCGCGTTGGTGCGATTCGTGACCTCGACCCTGGAGGATCCCGAATTTAGGAAAGACCTGCAGAGTTTCATTGCGCCCCTGATGGAAGCTGGTTATCTCAACTCCCTCGCCCAGATGCTGATCAAGGCGACCGCGCCGGGAGTGCCAGATTTCTACCAGGGCTGCGACCTCTGGGATCTCAGTCTGGTGGATCCGGACAACCGGCGTCAGGTGGACTTTGAACTTCGCAAACGGATGCTGGCGGAGATGAAAACCTTGTCGGCGGAAGAAATATGGCAACGCCGCGACACGGGCCTTCCGAAACTGTGGCTGATTCGCCAGACGCTGACGCTGCGCCGGAACCGGCCTGAATTATTTGACGGTTCCAGCCGCTACGACACGCTGCCGGTTCATGGCGCAAAAGAGCGGCATGCGGTTGTTTTCATGCGCGGACAGGGCTCGATCACTGTGGTGCCGCGCCTGGCGCTTGGGCTGAACGACGACTGGGCCGATACGACCGTTGAGATTCCTGGCGGAACGTGGCGCAATGAATTGACCGGCGATGACGTGCCGGAAGGATCGATTGCGCTGGCCGGATTGCTCCGTAAATTCCCGGTGGCGCTGCTGGTTCGGAAGGACGGCCGGTGATTCACAACTTTCGAGTCTGGGCGCCTTTTCCCAAACGTCTCGAAGTTCAGGTTGGACAAAGACGCTTTCCGATGGCTGTCACCGGCAATGGATGGTGGAACGCGGAAATTACCGGGAGCAATCCCGATGACGACTACGGCTTTGTGCTCGACGGCGAAGGACCGTTTCCGGATCCGCGCTCGGCCTGGCAACCGAATGGAGTTCATCAACTCTCCCGTCGGCTTGACCACGCGGCATTCCAATGGACCGACGCAGACTGGCAGGCGCCGCCATTGTCTTCTGCCATAATTTACGAACTGCATATCGGAACTTTTACGCCATCAGGCACCTTTGAATCCGCGATTGAGAAACTTGATCACCTTAAGGACCTCGGTGTGACCCACGTGGAATTGATGCCGGTATGTGAATTTGCCGGTGACCGCGGCTGGGGCTACGATGGCGTGGATTTATTTGCGCCTCATCATGCTTATGGCGGTCCGGAAGGACTGAAGCGTCTGGTTGACAACTGCCACGCCCGCCACCTGTCAGTATTGCTGGATGTGGTCTATAACCACGTCGGGCCGTCAGGCAATTATCTTGGCAAATTTGGCCCGTATTTTACCACCCAGCACACCGGACCGTGGGGCACGGCGATCAATTTCGACGGTCCTGACAGCGGCGAAGTGCGCCGGTTTTTCTGTGACAATGCCCTGATGTGGTTGCGCGATTATCATGTCGACGGACTGCGCCTCGATGCAGTTCATGCGATTTTTGATGGTTCCGCCTTCCAGTTTCTTGAACAGCTCGGCATGGAGGTCAAACAACTCGAAGCCCGGCTCGGGCGCCATCTGGTTCTGATTCCCGAGAGCGATTTGAACGATCCGCGCCTGCTTTGGCCGCGGGAACGGGGCGGCTTCGGACTTGACGCGCAATGGAGCGATGATTTTCATCACGCCCTTCATGCCGTCCTGACTGGCGAGCGCAACGGCTACTATTCCGACTTCGGAACTCTGGACGATCTTTGCCGGGCTTTGCGGGAGGGGTACGTTTTCTCGGGACAATATTCGGCCCACCGGCATCGGCGGCATGGCCGGAAACCGGACGGCCTCAGCGGACATCATTTCCTGGCATACATGCAGAATCACGACCAAATCGGCAATCGCGCGAAGGGCGAGCGCAGCAGCGGACTGATGAGTGGAGGCCGGTTGAAAATTGCGGCGGCGCTTGTGCTCGCTTCACCGTTCGTACCCATGCTTTTTCAAGGGGAAGAATGGGGCGCGGCAACTCCGTTCCTCTATTTCACCGATTACCCCGAACCGGAACTGGCAAAGGGAGTGCGCGAAGGACGTTGCCGGGAGTTCGCCGCATTCGGGTGGAAGCCGGAAGAAACTTTTGACCCGCAGGATCGCAATACCCTTGAGCATTCAAAGCTGGATTGGTCCGAACTTTTACGATCGCCGCACCAGGAGATGTTCGAGTGGCATCGGCGCTTGATCCAACTGCGACGCAGTGAGCCGGCGCTGACCGATGGAGAATTGGAGTCCGTTCGCACGCACCATGACGAGAAAGCCTCCTGGCTTGTTGTTGAGCGCGGCCCCCTCAGCGTGGTTTCCAATCTGGGAGGCTGCACACGCTCAATTCCCCTGAGGGCCGGCCGCCACCAGGTGCTGTTATCCTCCGTTACCTTGGAAGAATCAGTCTGCGATGAAGCAAACTTGCCGCCCGAATCGGTCGCGATCCTGAAGCTGGCGGAAGAGTCCGCGTTGTAACGTACATTAAACTCTGCTTCTGCATTGTTCGTGTTACATCACTCCTGTCGCGGGCCCTGGGATGACCATACGGATGCTCCGCCGATTCTCGCAATTTGCGCCACTTTCGACGGGCATTTCTGCAAAATGCCCAAGCCGGCGGCTCGCAAAAAACTGCGGCATTTTTCTAAGTAATTCGACTGAGGAAGCTTAGGTTGTGACTCCGGCGTTGGCATGTCTCACGCTTGACTGACAACCCGGTGAACAGTCGATCATTCGCGAAAATCTCGATTACAGGCCTGAGCCGACTGGCAACATCCCTCGGGCTGCTGCTGACGGCTTGCAGACTTCAGGCGGCGGATCCGTCCATCAATTGGATTTCCGATTCGTATAGTTCGTTTAATGTTGTTTTGAGCGGCACGGGACCTGGCTGGTCGGGGACCGTTACTTCCCCTTCAGGTCTTTGGCAGTTGCTGTCGGCCAACGTGATCAACCTCACATGCCCGACTCCAACCTCCTCGCTCGTCGCTGTTGACAATGCCGGGAATGCGACATTTTTAGGCCAATTGCCGGCGCAATTTTCTCCACCGAACCCGTCTGCCGTCGCGCCATTCAATGCCGCGTCCATCGGCACCTATGGCGGCTATACGGACTATTTCAGTCCCGCAGCCCCTATTTCCGATGAAAACAGTCTGGTCTACGGATATCTTCATGAACTTTCCAATGACGGCCCGTACCAAGACTGGTCGGGAATGTCCACCATCACCATCACCTCCATGCCCAATCCGGATAATATCGCCACCTGGACCTGGACGGCCAGATACGCCGCATGGGGCGAAAACTTGGACGCTCCCGAACCAGGCACCATTTCCTTCGCAGCCTTGGCCGCCGTATTGGGCACTGGTTGTATGTTCTGCAAAAGCTCGAAGTCCCACGGTGGGAATTCGTAAAAGACTTGAGCCGAGAATTGGGGAGTTGCAG
>DATMLG010000393.1:0-7439 GCA_035570675.1 Verrucomicrobiia bacterium
CAACGCCCCTGACACCAATGCTCCCGACACGGGCGAACCCGTCCTCAGCGCGTGGACCAACGGCGTCGCCTCCTCACCGCCGGCCGCGGACGCCACCCGTGCCCCCGCCACCGAACCCTCCAACGACCTCATCGTCGCGGCGTTGAAACACATCGCGCAATGGATTCCCACGCAGCTCGGAAAAGTCCGAAGCTGGGTCGAGTCTTCCATCGGCTTTGTGCTGATGCCCATTTGCCTCTTCTATTTTCTGCTGGAAAAACCGCGCATCTACCGGAGCTGGGCCAACTACCTGCCCCTCCACGAATCCCGCACAAAGGAGGAGGCCGTCTTCGTGCTGGAGGCAATCAACAATTGCATGATCGTTTTTTTCCGCGGGCAGGTGCTGGTCGCGCTTTGTGTCGGCACGCTGCTGGCCGTCGGTTATCTCATCCTCGGGCTCAACTACGCCGTTCTCCTTGGCCTCGTGGCCGGCGTGCTCGGCATCGTCCCCTATCTCGGCACTATCGTGAGCCTCGTGTTGGCGTTGACCGTCGCCGCTGTCCAATTCGGCGACTGGCGTCATCCGCTTGCCGTGCTGGGCATCGCCGCGGGAGTGAAGCTGCTCGAAGACCTCGTCATCTCGCCAAAAATCATCGGCGACCGCTCTGGGCTGCATCCGCTCACCATCATTCTCGCGGTGATGATTGGCGCGAACCTGCTCGGTGGATTCATCGGCGCGCTGCTGGCAATTCCCCTGACCGCCGTCCTCCGCACGCTCATGTTCCGTTACGTCTGGAAAGACCGCGCCACCGCGAAGAAATCCTGATCGCTTAAGACTGCTGCTCACTTCTGCGCGCCGGGCAGCAACCGCACATCCACCGCTTCCATGCCCGCAGCGCGGATGGCCTGTATGCCGAGGTCCGTGTCCTCGTATGCGCGGCAAAATTCCGGCGCCACGCCAATCCGTCGCGCCGCTTCCAGAAAAATATCCGGCGCTGGTTTCTGGTTCTTCACCGCCTCGCTCGTCACCACCGTATCAAATAAATTGCGGATGCCCAGGTGCACCAGCACCGCGTCGATGATCGGCAGCACCCCGCCCGACGCAACCGCCATCGGGATTTTCCCGTAATTCTCCCGTGCCACCTCCACCACCGCATGGATCGGCCCCACCTGCGAAAGCGTCGTCATATACTCCGCCTCCTTCTCGTGCGACGCCGCGAGATAATCGAGCGTCACGCCCTGCTCCTCGCCCAGCATCTTCAAAATGTCCCGCGATGGCACGCCCCCCAGCGAGTAAAACCGGTCCATGGGAAAATGCAGCTTGTAACGTTGCGCAATCTTCTGCCATGCCAGCCAGTGCAGGGGCATCGTGTCGGCCAGCGTGCCGTCGCAATCGAAAATAATGCCGCGCGGAAAATTATTCGTGGAGTTCATTGTTTTTTCAGTCATCTCAAATCTCCTCACATGTTCAAGGCCGTCATTTTTTCTTCCAGCTCATGCGCCATCAACGGCTCGATGACCGGGTCAATGTCGCCTTCAATGACCGCGGGCAAATTGTAGAGCGTCAGCTCGATGCGATGATCCGTCACGCGGTTTTGCGGAAAATTATACGTGCGGATGCGTTCGTTGCGTTCGCCCGTGCCCACCTGTGCCTTGCGCTGCGCCGCGTATTTTGCGTTTTCATCCGCGATTTTTCGCTCCAACAGCCGCGACCGCAGTACCTTCATCGCGCTCGCCTTGTTCTTGTGCTGCGACCGTTCATCCGCGCATTTCACAATCAGCCCCGACGGCTTATGAATGATTTGCACCGCGGAATCCGTCGTGTTGACCCCCTGCCCGCCCGGCCCCGACGCCCGGCAACGCGTGATCTCCAGGTCCTCCGTCTTGATTTCAATGTCCACCTCCTCCGCCTCGGGCAACACCGCCACCGTGCAGGTGCTGGTGTGAATCCGCCCCTGCGCCTCCGTCGCCGGCACGCGTTGCACGCGATGAACCCCGCTCTCGTATTTCAACCGCTTGTAAACGTCCGTGCCCGTGATGCCGAAAATAATTTCCTTGAACCCGCCCAAATCCGACGGGCTTGAATCCATCGTCTCCACCTTCCAGCGTTGCGTCTCCGCATAACGCGTGTACATCCGGTAAAGCTCCGCCGCGAACAGCGCGGATTCCGACCCGCCCGCGCCCGCGCGAATTTCCACGATGGTATTTCGCGAATCCGTGGGGTCCGGCGGCAGCACGCCGCGCAACACTTCCCGGCTCAATCGCGCGACTTCCCCCTCCAGCCGCTGCACATCCTCGCCCGCCATCTTTCCCAGTTCCGAATCCGCCGGCTCCGTCTTTGCGAGCGCCCGGTTTTCCTCCAGGTCCGCCAGCGCCTTCAAGTACGCGTTGCCGCTCGCGACCAGTTCCTTGAGACGCGAATATTCCCGCGACAACTCCTGCGCGCGCTGGTTGTTGTCAAAAGCCTTCGGATCGCTCAACGCCGATTCCACTTCGGCGAGGCGTCGGGCGAACCGGTCTATGTGCGGACGTAAATCCATTTTATTTCACGAGCATTAATTTCACGGCGATGCTCCATGCCAATGCCATTTCCCCCATGGATTCATCCCGGCCTTGGCAGCATGGGCGCATAAAAAAACACCGCCCGCGGTCCCGGATTGGCGGGAGGGCGGGCGGAGTAAGGGGAAGCCGGCTACTTCTTTTTCTTCTTTGTCGCGGCGGCGGCCTGGGCGGCCTGCGTCTTGGCCATGCGCTGCTGGAACTTGTCCACGCGTCCGGCCGTGTCCACAAACTTCTGCGTGCCCGTGTAAAACGGATGGCACACGTTGCATATTCCCAGCAAAACCACGGACTTGGTGGAGCGCGTCTTGATCACGTTGCCGCAGGCGCAACGGAATTCTGACTCGCGATAATTCGGATGTATGTCTGCTTTCATAACAAAGGCCCGCTAACCTACCAACGACGGCGGATTTGACAAGGCGAATATTGCAAATAATGAGGTTGTCTGGCAGGCAGCGAAAAGACTATCGCTGCGAGCCTACCCAGCCAAAGCAAGATCTTGGTTCGCAGCTGACATTAAAACCTCATTCTTCACTTTCCGTTCGTGCTGCTTCTTGAACAGTTGTACGTATTCAATCAATGCATCAAAGTCCTCAAGACAAAGCCCATCGCCGGTGATTATTAGAGTAGCCTCGTTAGCTCCGAGAGGAATTGAATGCTTGGCAAGCACTCGTTTATGGGCCACCCCGCCTTCTTCTGTAATTACCTTACCCTCCTCTTTCTGTTCTGAACCTTCATCCGTTGAATCAATCTGCGCCTTCTTCGCATTGAGCATGTCCCCATGTGAGCGAAATTCACCGAGTTCCGCAAATCCAAAATTCGCCATGTATACGCTTGCAGCCTTCGTAGCTCCATCAGTAGTAAACCCTTTCTGTATAAGGTGGTTACGTATAACAGACTCGTCGGTATTGTGAAACCCATCAGTAAACAATTCCATAAATACTTTTGGCATTAGGGCAGATTGAGCTTTAGAAAACCGCTCCTGATGGCGATCCGTTGGGTGAATCATTTGAATAGCGAGGGGGGAAACTGTCAAACCGACACCTCGGTCTCGTTCAACAAGGCCGTAAGATGTCAATGTGCCGAGCGTCGTGAGGGCCGCTCCGTTCAGGCCAGAATATCCGATCGCACCAACAGCGACTTCAGGCTTTATTTTGGCTCTCCCGATCTTCCCATGAAGCGTCTTGGCAATTTCAAGCGCGGCCTCCAAGGTCATCTTCGGATAATTTGGACTGCGGTCTCTTTTGATGTCGTCGTTCATATGGTAGGCAATATGCCTCCACTAACGCTTGACGTCAACTTCAATCGCGCCAAAGGACTCGACCCAGCAGCGCGAACAATATTTGGTAACAATATATTATCAAACCCGTTGACACCTTATGCCGCCATCGATTAGAGTGGTGCGGTTGTTGGGAGTCCAACGGCAAAAACCCCAGTGGTAGCTGGGGTTTTAAGACCTCGGTGACTGAAGTGCCGGTTTCCAACTTGGCCTCCAAAGCCAAGAATAACCGTCGCGGGCGAATCCAAATCACCGATCAAGCACCGGGGCAATCAGTAATTTGATGGGGCTGTAGGCTAATACGTAAACCGCCGCCCATTAGCAAGCTGGAATTGCGGGTCCGAACCCCGTCGGCTCCATCAGAATACGCTGATATTGGTAACATGTGCTGAAACGTAAATCAAGCATTTTCGGGTTCGTTTGGATTACGTATGACCATGGAATCCAATGACATAAATGGGCCTGGAGGCGCTTTCTCTGTAGCCAATTCCATCGATGCCCCCCTTCCGGTTCCCCTGTTCACCGACGCCCTTTTCTGCCTAAACTCAGCCATGCTCAAAGTGGTCACCGGCACGTTTGTGTTCTGCGGCGGCTTTGCGGTCATGGTGCTGGA
Organism: Verrucomicrobiia bacterium; assembly: GCA_035570675.1. Lineage (GTDB taxonomy): Bacteria > Verrucomicrobiota > Verrucomicrobiia > Limisphaerales > Pedosphaeraceae > DATMLG01. The sequence continues at coordinate 4,431 of DATMLG010000393.1, forward strand.
GATCATTGGCACCCGGTTTCTCGCCAAGGAATTTGGCGGCTCCTTTTACGTCTGGGTCAGCCAGATCGGCGTCGTCCTCATCGCGCTGGCCACCGGTTATGCCATTGGAGGCGCGCTCGCCGACCGCTTCCGCCGCGCCCGCGTCCTCGCGCTGCCGCTCGCGCTCGCCGGGTTGTTCACCATGTTCATTCCCGGCATCACCGAGCCGTTGCTCGAAAAAATCGTCATGCGTCATCCGGCCGGACAGGACATCCCCATGCTCTGGCTGAAGCTCGACCCCGTCCTCGGCAGCGCGGTGGTATTCTTCTTGCCCTGTTTTGTGCTGGCCATTCTCCCGCCCTACATGGTCCGCATCGCCGCCCGCCGGCTCGACCGCGTCGGCAGCGTCAGCGGTTTCATCTACGCCGCCAGCACTGTCGGCAGCATCGCCGGTGTCTTCGTCTCCGGCTACATTTTTATTGATTGCCTCACCGTCCCGCAAATTTTCCAGGCGACGGGCATCCTGACCCTTGCGCTCGCGGCCTTGAGCCTTGGTCTGGATTCCTGGCTCGGCACGAATTCCGGCTCGCCGCCGGCACTAAGCAAAACTACTTCGAAACAATGAGGATGCGTTGGGGGTAAAAACCCGACGCACTCACGCAAGGGTGGCCCCGGAAATAATCTTGCATTTTTTGGGAGAATCTGTATGTTTTTTCAGAATCCCCCAAGGAAATGTCTTAGGAGGACGTCTTATGTTCAAAACAGAATGTTTATGAAGCCACTAATTCTTTCAGGGCCATCTAAAGGGACTATTCCCGCCAAGCATCAGCTGGCCCGCGCTTTCACCCTCCTCGAATTGCTCGTGGTGCTGGGAACGCTCGCGGTCCTGGCACTGATGGTGTTGCCCGTGCTTGCCGGCACCAAAACCGACACTCGCCGGATACAATGCGAGGGCAACCTGAAACAGCTTCTGGTTGGCTTCCAACTCTTTGCCCAGGACCACAATGACACGCTTCCGCCCGCTGGCTGGGAGAATCCATCCTTCGCATCACAACAACTCACGTGGGACAGTTGGATCAACAGATACATCGGTGGCAATGCGTCTGATGCAAGTTTACAGGAGGGCGTTTCGTTTCCCGGCCAGGCAACTTCGATTTTGGCTTGTCCGTCGGATACATTTCCAAAAGTTGTCTGGTTGGGCGGAAACAATCCGGATCTCGCCCTCCGGTCTTATGCCATGAATGCCGTGGGAGTGAATTTAGGCTCGGACTACGAGGTGAGCGACGGCAGTCGGACCTATCCACTCCCCGATCTTGGTGTCAATGGCCGGCATGGGGTGGGGATTTGGTGGACCGACTCCTCGCCGAGCGCCCCCACCGCTGATTGGAATGCGCGCGGCTACAAGACTTCCGTGGTGCGCGATCCGGCCGGAACCATTTTACTGTGTGAAAACACGCATGGACAGCAGGCCGCCGGTAACATTTGGACTTGTATCTGCCTCGGCCCGCAGTCCGCCACCGCAAACGATTTGTATCAAATCGACTCGAATACAGTTCAACAGAATCCCACTTCAAGCGCTGGGATAAATCAGGGCATCTTTTTGTATCGAGCCCAGCAGAACTCCTTCAACTACGCCTTTCATGACGGCCATGTGGCGGCTCTCTCGATCGGACAAACCATTGGCGCCGGCACGCTGGCTTCGCCGCAGGGTATGTGGACGGTGGCGCCCGGCGACTGAACCAAATAAAACTTTCAACCGCTTTGAACCATGAAAACAAAAACTGCTGATGGCCGTGGATTGAGGCACCGAAACTCACGCAAGGTTTCCGCGCTTGCGAGGCTTTTTGGCCGGAACCTCGTCATCTCAATTTCGCTGGCGGTGTCCGGTGGCTTTGCCACCCCGGTCAACGCGTCGCCGGTGGCTTTGCTTTCAGCACGAAATCCGTCCATCACCCTCCCGGCGGGCGGGGACGGTAATTCCGCCGCGCCCAGTCTCAGTGCCGATGGGCGTTATGTGGTGTTCGCCAGCACGGCCAACAACCTCGTGCCCGGTGGGAACAGTTTTTACAGCCTGAACGTGTTCCTGCGCGATCGTCTCAGCAACACCACCTCGTTGGTCAGCGTCAACCTGGGCGGGGCCGGCGGCGGGAACGGCAATTCAATACTGGGCCAGGTTTCCAGCAACGGGCAATTTGTCGTTTTTCAAAGTGACGCCGGCAATCTCGTGCCGAACGACACAAACGGTTCCACGGATATTTTTGTCCGTGATCTGGTGGCCGGGACAACCGCGCTGGTGAGCGTGTCCACGAACGGCGGCCCGGCGAATGGATCCTCGACCGATCCCGTCATGACCCCCGACGGCCGGTACGTTGCCTTTATCAGCTATGCATCGAACCTCGTTCCGAACGACACCAACAGCAGTCCGGATGTCTTTGTGCGCGATTTGATTGCCGGAACAAATTATCTGGTGAGCGTGGGGGCAATGCTTCTCCCGGGCAACCCCCGCAGTTCCAGCATGGCCATGCCTGCCATTACGCCGGATGGCCGGTATGTGGCTTTTTTCAGCACCGCCACAAACCTCGTTTCCCAGGTTCCGGCCACGTCCCAAGGCGAAGTGTATGTCCGTGACCTGACTGCCGGCACGACAGTCTGGGCCAGCACCAATGCCGCGTCGATCGTCTCCGCCACCCTCGGCTTGAGCGGTGCTCCCGCTTATCACCCGCGGTTGAGCGCCAACGGGCGCTACGTCGCCTTCAAAGCCGGCCCGGCAAGTCCGGGTGGCGCAAACGTAATTTTGGAATATGACATGACCATGGGCACCACGGCCGTGATCAACACGAACGGCATGGGCGGATCCACCGTTCTTGACGACAGCTACGGTCCTGAAATGACACCGGACGGCCGCTTCCTCGCCTTCGCCAAATACGAAGGCGCTGCCAGTCTGGGCTACAGCAGCGTTCATGTCTGGGATTCACAGGCCGCCGTGGATACTCTCGTCAGCGATGATGGCGGCGGCGTCCCGACCAACAC
>DATMLG010000394.1:0-2148 GCA_035570675.1 Verrucomicrobiia bacterium
CGAGGAAGTCCGAATTCACCTTGACCGTGGAATCGCTCAATATATAGCCGGTATTGGTGGCATCGATCCAGAAACTCACGGTCACGTTGTAATATGCGCCCGGCGCGTTACGTTGCACGAGCGTGATTTCCCCTGCCGGAAATCCGGTGAGCAGGACTTTTGCACCCGGTGTAAAACCCGCTCCGCTGCTGATCGAAGTATGGTAGTTAATTTTTCTGGTAAACCACCCTTTGCTCTGCGCCGTCTTGTAAATGTAATATCCAAATCCGAAAATCAGCAGCGCCGTCGCCAAAAAAACAAACCAGCCCACCGCGCATTCCATGCGGTTGAGCCGGGTCCGAAGCTGGGGTGTCAGGTCTTGCAATCCCATAATATCATCATCCGCCGCCGAATCCTTCCGCCATCAACTCCCGCACCAGCGGCTCGCTGTGGCCCGCCAGCACGTTCCGACGGCCCAGCGTCATCAGCCGGCCCTGTTTCAGAACGGCAAAATTGCCCGCCCGGTTCTGCCATGGCCGCAAATCCTCGCCCGTCGCCACCAGCGTCATTTTGCGGCCCTGCAACAACCCGCCACCCGAGGAAAGCTGGTCCAGGAAATCCAGCCACCACATCGTGTGCCGCAAATCCATCCCGCCGAGCGGATTGTCCAGCAGCAAAATCTCCGGTTCGAGCATCAATGCCCGCGCCAGCCCCACCCGCTTCTGCCAGTGGCGGCCCAGCGCGCCCGAAATGCTGTCCGCCCAACTGTCCAGCCCCGTCCATTCCAGCATCGCCGCCACGCGATTCGCCGCCTCATCCCGGTTGACATTGTGATGATATTGCAGCGGCAGGGCGAGATTCTCCGCCACCGTCAGTTGATGCAGCAAATGGCCCCCGTCGAATACCAGTCCCAGCCGCAGCCGTTCCGACAGCAATTTGTCCTCGTAAATCGGCATCGCCTGCCCAAACAACCGGTAACTCCCGGCCAGCGGCGGCATCAATCCGCCCGTCATCGCCATGAAATCGCTTTTGCCCGATCCCTGCATCCCTGCCACCAGCCAGTAATCACACGCCTCGACGCGCCAGGTCACGTCTTCCAGCACCGTCGTCCCCGGCTCGTGCAGGGAGCCGACCCTCACACCCGTCATCTCGATGATGGGCACGTTCTCAGTATCGGTCGAAGGCATCGCGGTGGTCATGTCGCCAGATAAATAAACATGAATACCGCGTCCAGCAGCACGCAGGCAATGATGCTTTGGCCCACCGCGCGGACAGTTGCGCGTGAAACCTCATCCAATTGCAACGGCTGCGCCAGCCCATGATAACAGGTGATGACGGCGATCAAGGCGCCGAACCCGCAGGATTTGATCGCGAGAATCGCAAAGTCCAGTCCGGTCAGATTTGCGGCCAGTTGCCCGAAGTAATCGCCGGGTCGCAGCGGCACATTGTTCAAAAATGCGCACAAATAACCGCTCGCCAGCGTGCCGATGATGAAATAAACCGTGAGCGACATCACGCCCAGCGCCATGCCTATCACCCGCGGCATCACCAGGTAATGCACCGGGTCAATCCCCACCGCCTCCAGCGCCTCCACCTCGCCCAGCGCGCGCGCCGTTCCCAGTTCGATGACGTTTGCCGTCCCCGAGCGCGACAACACCAGCAACGCCGTCAGCAACGGCCCCACTTCCCGCACCACCACGTAAATCACAATTGGGCCCAGCAACAGCGAGTTGGCCCCCACGCGCCCCAGCCATAATACCGCCTGGCCGATCACCACGAGCCCCGTCGCCACGGACATGAACAAAAAAAGCGGCAATAACTGCAACCCGGAACGCGCCAGTTCCCGTCGGATCGCGGGAAAAGTGACCTCCGGTGCGGAACGGAGCTTGGTCACGATCACCCCCAGCGTGATGAGCGCGAAAGCGCCCACGCCCTGCGCCGTCGCTAAAAAACGAACCAGCCGGCGTCCCGCGTAGTTCGTATACGACTCCGGCAACGGCGCCCGCAACAGCAGGCGCAATCGCGGCGCGCCCGGCACGTTCCCGCTTTCCATGCCGCCAACGTAGGGCCTCCGGTGCGCCGGGTCAAAGGGCTTTTTTCTTGAGGCCGGCTACAAATACTTTTGCAACAACGGCTTCAACTCGCTCCTTGTCTTCGCCGGCCAAAGTT
>DATMLG010000395.1:0-3506 GCA_035570675.1 Verrucomicrobiia bacterium
GCGTGATTTATACGAAGAATTTTTAGATCATTAATACGCCGTCTTCGGCGGGAAAATTATCTGCCAGGCCGTGCGCAGCGTGATCTGCACATCGAGCCAGATTGACCAGTGGGCGATGTAATGCACATCCCACTGCAGCCGGCGGCGCAGCATCTCCTCTTCAAGAACCGCGCCGCGAAAACCCAGGCTCTGCGCCATTCCGGTAATGCCCGGTTTCACCAGGTAGCGCGTGCGGTAGGCGCGTGCTTGCTGGCTGAACTCCTGATCCAACAGCGGCATGTAAGGCCGAGGGCCGACCAGACTCATCTCACCGCGCAACACATTGATGAATTGGGGAAATTCATCGAAGCTGCGCCGCCGCAAAAAGCGCCCGAAAGGAAACACGCGCTCGTCTTCCACCGTCACCTGCTGCGCTTCAGCCTTCTCGGTCAACGGTGCGGCAAACATCGAGCGAAATTTTAGCATCGCGAATGGACGCCCTTGTTGTCCGCGTCGTGTGCGCATGTGAAATAACGGCCCCGGCGCCTGCCGCCGTTGCATCACCCACACCCACAGACACAGCGGCGGTAGCACCAGCAACACCACCGGCACGGACACGGCAAGATCGAGCGTCCGTTTCATCAGGCGGTTGACCGGATCCTCCAGCGGTTCCTGTTGCAGCGTATAGAAATGGCTCCCGTCCTCCATCACCGGCACAAGCGGATGCATGTAACGCTCCTCGAGGTCGCTGTGGATGAGCAGGCGGCAGCCGCGCTCCTGACAAACCTCAATCACTTGCCGCGCATCCGCGTCGTTCGGCGGCAGGGTGAGCATCATCACCTGCCCGACCGCGCGTTCCTCGAGCACACGCGCTAGCTGGTCAACCTTCCCGAAAAACGGCATGGATAATTTTGCCTCTGCCACCCCGGCATCGTCCGACATGAAGCCCACGGCGTCGAAGCCCAGGGGTTTCTTGCTGGCGATCCATTCCTCCATCCGGGCCAACGACGCCAGCCGGCCGATCAGCACCGTGGGCAAGCGCTGCTCTTTAAACACCAGCCGGGCGAGGTAACGCGGCCCGTACATGTTGAGCCAGACCAGCCCGAGCCACGCCCAGACAAAAAAGCTGCCGAGAAACAGACGGCTGATACTTCGGTCGCGCGTGGCAAACATCATCGTGAAAGTCAGCAGCACCATCCAGCCCACCTGGCGGCCGGCCAGCTGCGCCGCCACCGGCCACGACACGCCATGGACCCATGACGATCCCAGTCGCTCGCGTGAAACAATCAGCATGCCACCCACCACACACAAAAAATACAGCGGCAGGTTCACTTCCGGGCTCCAGTGCACAAAGGGCACATGATACAGAAGTCCTGCATAAACCCAAAAGAACACACCGACAAAAAATGTCATTACGCCAGCCTGCAAGGTGGCCAGTCCGCGTGCCCGGGTTGTAATCATGCTGTTTGGAAGCTGCTGGAGGTTGCCGGCTTGCGCCAGCTCGACACCATTCTATGCAACTGCTTCAACAATGCACCGTTTTTATCTTCAAGTCTTTTTCAAAAACGAGGCTACTTCCGTCAGCGGACGCGTATTCAGCACCTGCTTCGCCGTCAGCCAACCCTTGCGCGCGGCGTTCACGCCGGCCCGGACAAACTCGAGCCCGGCCGTATCGTGCGCATCGGGATTGATGGAACAGAGCAGCCCGCGCTCGGCCGCGCGGCGCCAAAAGCGCCAGTCCATATCTAGCCGCTGGGGGTTCGCGTTAAGTTCGATGATGACGTCATTCGCGATCGCTGCGTCGACGATTTTAGCCGTATTCACCGCGTAGCCCTCGCGGCGCAGCAGCAACCGGCCCGTCAGATGTCCGAGCATGGTCACATGCGGTTGTTCGATTGCGTGCACGATGCGCGCCGTCATCGCCGCTTCATCTTTCGTGAAAGCGCTGTGCACCGAAACCACCGCGTAATCCAGTTGCGACAGGATGGATGAGTCAAAATCGAGCCGCCCATCCGGCAAAATATCGCATTCGGTGCCGGCAAAAACATGTGTCTTGAAGCGTTTCGAGGCATTGAGCGCACGAATCTCCGCCACTTGTTTTAACAACCGATCCTCGCTCAGCCCATCCGCCTGAAAGCTCGATTTGGAATGGTCGGCAATGCCGAGATATTCCCAGCCCAGCGCTTCGGCTGCGGCAACCATCTCTGCGAGGGTATTTCGCCCGTCGCTCGCCGTCGTGTGATTGTGAAATGCCCCGCGCAGGTCGCCCAATTCAACCAGCCGTGGCAATTCGCCTTTTTCCGCCGCTTCGATTTCGCCCAGTCCTTCGCGCAACTCCGGCGGAATAAAATGCAGTCCCAGCGCCGTGAAGATATCCGCCTCCGTTTTGACCGGTTTTCCGCTTTTCCGATTTTCCGCTTTTTCTTTTTCCGCTTTCTCCTTCGCCGTTCCTTCGCCTTCAGCCGGCACCAAACCCCACTCGCTCAAACTCAAACCGCGGGACAATGCCCGCTGCCGCATCTGCACGTTGTGGTCCTTCGAGCCGGTAAAATGGTGCAGCGCGAAGACAAATTGTTCCTCCGGCACCAACCGCAGATCCGCCTGCAATCCGCTGGCGAAGCGCACGCTCGCCTTGGTTTCGCCCCGGGCCGTCACTTCCTGCACTTCCGGCAATTGCGTGAACCACTCCACCACCGGCGCGATCTCGCGTGCGGCCACGAGAAAATCGAGGTCGCCAATCGTCTCCAACCCCCGCCGCAGGCTGCCGGCCGCCTCCGCACGCAGCACCTGCGGCAGGGCACGCAATCCGGCCAGAATCGGGCTGGCCCGCTGCCACGCCTCCCACCACAAATGCCGGCGGCCGTAGGCCTCGCGGTTCTTTATGCCGGTCAGAATCTTTTCCTGGCTCTTTTCGCCAAACCCATCGAGTTCCGCCACCCGTCCGTCCGTACACGCCGCCGCCAGCCCGGCAATGCTGTCGAGCCCCAGCTTTTCGTGCAGCGCGCGCACTTTCTTCGCGCCCAGACCGGGAATCTGCAGCATCTCGACCAGCCCCGGCGCGATTGACGCTTTCAACTCTTCATAAAATTTCAGCCGTCCGGTGGCATGCAGCTCGGCGATTTTCTGCGCCAGCGCCTCGCCCAGGCCTTTCATGCTTTCCAGCCGCTGTTCGCGGATCAACGCCGCCAGCTCCGCATCCTCGATGCCCTCGAGCACCCGCGCGCCCGAGTGATAGGCGCGCACCTTGAACGGATTCTCACCCTTCAGTTCAAGCAGCGTGCCGATTTCGTTCAGCACATCGGCGATGTCATTTTTGGTCATAAAGGCAGCTTACACAAATACGCTGCCTTCGCCAAGGCAACGGCGGAGACAAAAGAGTTTAACCGCGGATGAACGCAGATAGACGCGGATACAACGAAGCCGAGTCCCGCCCGCCGCGACTGCTCCGTGGTTATCTGCCCAATCTGTCGTGAGGCCCCGTGCCTCATCACATCCAAACCTCCAATATCCGCGTTTATCTGCGTTCA
>DATMLG010000396.1:0-9754 GCA_035570675.1 Verrucomicrobiia bacterium
CGTCCTTGATGACGATGCCCGCGCCCGGCTTGCCCTCGGGAATCTTGCACCACGGCCCCTTGTCAATCTCCACCGCGTCAAAATACTGCTTCGCCGTCTGGTAACCCCAGTCACGGAACGCGCCTTCCGTGTACTTCATGATGTTGCCCTTGTGCACCAGCGTCACGCTCTTGCGGTTGAACTTGATCGCGTAACCGATGGCGCTGTGGATCAGCCGCACGCTGCCCGAGTAACTCACCGGCTTCAATCCCACGCCCACCTGCACGTCGCTCGGAAAATCCTTTGCGCCCACCGCCTTCCAGAATTCCTCCGCCTTCGGCTTCGTGCCGAAACGTATCTTCGCGAAATCCTTCGGAAAATTTTGCGCCCAGAAATCCAAAATCTTCTGCGCCTCCGGCGTACCGCCCGCGTACTCGATGCCCGCGTAGATGTCCTCCGTGTTTTCGCGGAAAATCACCATGTCCACCTTCTCCGGATGTTTCACCGGCGAGGGCACGCCCTGAAAATACTGCACCGGCCGCAGGCACACATACAGATCCAGCATCTGCCGCAGCGCGACATTCAGCGACCGGATGCCGCCGCCCACCGGCGTCGTCAGCGGCCCCTTGATGCCCACCAAATATTCCTTGAACGCCTCCACCGTGTCGTCCGGCAGCCAGTTGTCGAACTTGTTCTTGGCCGTCTCGCCCGCGAACACCTCGAACCATGACACCTTCCGCTTGCCGCCGTACGCCTTCTCCACCGCCGCGTCAAACACCCGCTGGCTCGCGCGCCAGATGTCCGCGCCCGTGCCGTCGCCGCGGATGAACGGCAGGATGGGATTCTCGGGCACGGTCAATTTTCCGTTTTGGACCGTGATTTTGCCGCCGGCGGGCGGGGTGACGTCTTTGTAGGCCATGATTTTCGTTTAGCGTTTAAATTTAACTCGTGGAAGCAAAGTCCCGAACGCCCCGAAAATCAAGCAAAGAAAGCTTCTTTAGTCAGCGAATTTAAACCACCTGCGCAGTATGTGTTGATCGCACGACGGTAGGGCGAAGCTCCTGCTGAGCCCAAATATCTTTCGGGGTTTTCGGTGCGTATTCGCTCAACCACCGTACCGGAGGTGGCTCAAGCCACCCCAATCAGCTTCGTCACCACGGCCGGCGCGTCCGCAAAATGCGCCTTCACCTGCGCCACCGCGTTCGCCGCCGTCAACCCGTGCTTCTCGCGCAAATAATCCACCGAACTCGCGTGCTCGATGAATTTGTCCGGCCAGCCAATCCGGATCATCGGCGTCGCCACCTGCCGCTCGCTCAACAATTCCAGCACGCTGCTCCCATAACCGCCCGCCAGCACATGGTCTTCCAGCGTCACGACGATGTCCGCCGCGCTTCCGAAAAATTCCGTCGTACCCGCGTCCAGCGGCTTCGTGAACCGCGGATTGATGACCGCCGCGTCGAAGCCCGCCGCAACCAGTTCCTGCGCCGCCTTGCGGGCCACGCCCAGCATGTTGCCCAGCCCGAACAGCGCCACCTTGCGCCCGCCGTTCTGCGAAAAATTCTGCACCACCTGCGCCTTGCCGATTTCCATCAGCTTCGGCTGCTCCTTCACCGGCACGCCCTCCGCCGGGCCGCGTGGATACCGGATGAACGCCGGATGCTTCTGATGCGTCGCCGTGAACATCATGTCCGCCAGCTCGTCCTCGTCCGCCGGTGCCATCGCGATGATGTTGGGCACGCAACGCAGATACGAAATGTCAAACAACCCATGATGCGTCGGGCCGTCCTGTGGCGACAACCCGGAGCGGTCCATGCAAAAAATCACCGGCAAATCCTGGAGTGCCACGTCATGGACGATGCAATCATACGCCCGTTGCAGGAACGTCGAATAGATGCCCACCACCGGGTGAAAACCCATCGTCGCCATGCCCGCCGCAAACAGCACCGCATGCTCCTCCGCGATGCCCACGTCATAATAACGTGTCGGGAATGTCTTCTCCAGCAGCTTCAGGCTTGTGCCGCTCGGCATCGCCGCCGTGATGCCCACGATGGTGTTGTCCTTCTCGCATAATTTCACCATCGTCTGGCCGAACACATCCTGCCAGGCCGGGGCCGCGCCCGGCTTCGGCGCGGGCGACGCGCCGGTTTGAATGTCATATGGTCCCGTGCCATGAAATTTCTCGGGCTGCTGAAGCGCCACGTCATAACCCTGGCCCTTCTTCGTCAGCACATGCAGCACCACCGGCTTGTCACAGGTCTTCGCAAACTCCAGCGAACTGATCAGCAGCGGCAGGTCATGCCCGTTGATCGGTCCCAGGTAACGCAGGCCCAGCTCCTCAAAAATCAGGCTGCGGCCCAGGCCGCCGCGTCCGTCTCCCTCCATCGGGTTCGGCATCCGCTCTAGCGTCACTTCCGTCACCGCGCCCTTCAACGCCTCCTCCGCCTTGTGGCCGAGTTTCAGCGCCAGGTCACCCTTGGGAATCCGCCGCACCCATCGCTCAAAATCCTTCGCCAGCTTGTTGTAGTGCGGGTTCGTGATCAGCTTGTTTAGGTAATTCGCAATCGCCCCGACGTTCTTGGCGATGCTCCACTCGTTGTCGTTCAATATTCCGATGAACCGGTTGGTCGTGTGCGCGATGTTGTTCAGCGCCTCGAATGAAATCCCGTTCGTCAGCGCGGCGTCCCCGAAAATCGCCACCACATTTTCATTCGTGCCCTTCTGATCCCGCGCCGCCGCCATCCCCAGCGCCGCGGACAACGCCGTGCCCGCGTGGCCCGCCCCGTAACAATCATGCGGGCTTTCCGTCCGCAGGCTGAACCCGTTCAACCCGTTCGTCGTGCGGATGGTTTCAAACCGGTTCTTCCGGCCCGTCAGCAGCTTGTGGACATAGCTCTGGTGGCTCACATCCCACACAAACTTGTCCTGCGGCGTCGTGAACACGGAATGCAGCGCGATGGTCAGCTCCACCACGCCGAGATTTGGCCCCAGGTGGCCGCCGTTTTTGGAAAGCTTGGTGATCAGTTCATGGCGGATTTCCTCCGCCAGCTGCGCCTTCTGCGGCAGCGTTAACTTTTTGACGTGCGCGGGCTCATCCACCATGTCCAGGAATCGGCTCATATGTTAATTAGGCTTCTTTTTCTCCCGTGATCTCGGGCGGCAACGGTTTCAAGGTCAGCTCGCCCGCGTTGTTCTTTTCAATTTTCTGTATCTTCAATTCCGCGTCCGCCAGCTTTTCCTGGCACGCCTTCGCCAGCCGCGTCCCCTCCTCAAACCGCGTCAGGAGGTTCTCCAGCGGCAGGTCCTCGGATTCCATCGCCTCGACAATGGCCTCCAGCCGTTTCATCGCCTCTTCAAACGGCATGGCCTCCAGCTTGGCGGCATCCGGGGCAGGGGCTTTGAGGGCCTTCGACATTTCCCCATAATTAAGCCAAAACCTCCCTTTCGTCCAGTCCGTACTCGCCATCCTGATTCCGCCTCAATTCATGAAAATTCTCCCAATACCGTCAATTCTGGGGTAAGTTCGACGCCATGATATCGCCACTGGCGGGCAAATGGGTCATCATCACCGGCGCATCCAGCGGATTTGGCGCGGCCGCCGCGCGGGCCTTCGGCGCTGCCGGCGCTAAACTGCTGCTCGGCGCGCGCCGCGTTCAACTCCTTGAATCCGTCGCCGCCGAGGCTGCCAAGGCCGGTTCCCCGGAGGCGCTGGTTCACGGGCTGGATGTTTCCAAAACCGTCAGCGTGGACGCCTTTGCCGCCTGGGCGCGCGCCAAGGCCGGCCATGTGGATGTCCTCGTCAATAACGCCGGCGGCGCGCACGGACTGGACACCGTCGCCGAGGGCAAGGACGCGGATTGGACAACAATGCTTCAGACCAACGTCCTCGGCATTTTGCGCATGACCCGCGCCAGTTTGCCGCTCATGCTCGGTGAGCCCGGCGGGAGCATCATCAATATCGGCTCCATCGCCGGACACACCGCGTATGAGGGCGGCGCGGTTTATTGCGCGGCCAAGGCCGGCGAACTTCAGATCACCCGCGCCCTGCGTCTCGAATTAAATGGCACCGGCATCCGCGTCTCGACCATTGATCCCGGCCTCGCGGAAACCGAGTTCTCCCTTGTGCGCTTCAAGGGCGACGCCAAGCGCGCCAAGACCGTGTACGACGGCATGAACCCGCTGACGGCGGACGACATCGCCGAAACCATCGTCTGGGTTGCCAGCCGTCCTCCGCACGTGAACATTGATGAACTCCTCATCAAACCCACCGATCAAGCGGCCATTCACAAGGTCTATCGTCGCAAGACCTGAGCGGCTTCGGAGTCATGGTCTGGATGCTTTGGGACGTATCAACGGGATCTGTCGTTGCCATGCATGCCGGCGAAAATATTTCAAACCAGTTTAGTTTTAAACCGGGCACTGAAACGGGCGAACTCTGAAACGGGCGAAGTAAATCCAGCGCAACCAACATTCGCGGCAACGAAATAAATTAACTCGCTCGTTCCAAGCAATTAATTATTCAATTCCGCATCCCATTTGAGAACGGGCAAATGGGATGCGGAAATTTTATAAGCCGATGCAACAGTGTCGAGAGAATTCTTCAATCGAAGTGAAATACGGGGAGCGGGATGCCGCTGCGCGAGGAGCGCGGCTCGGCACGCACGGTGCGGCCCTCTCCCGACCCCCGGCCCGGGAAAGCCGCTTTGGAAGGCTGCGGCCGCCGCACCATTTGTTAAACCGCTCTAAATTCCCCGGTTCGCCCGCCATAACATCACCGCGCCCGCGGCCTGGAAAATAAAATTCGGGATCCACACGATGAGGTATGGCGCCCATTCGGAATGGGTCTGCAACGACTGGCCGAGGATGATGAAGCTGTAATACACCAGCACCAGCCCCAGCGCGATCGCGAAGCCGACATTCGTCTCCCGCCGGTGCGCCCGGATGCCCAGTGGTATGCCGACCAGTGTGAAGCCAAAGCACGCAAACGAGAACGCCAGTTGCCGGTGCATCTGCACACGCAACGGCATCGTCAGGTCCCCCTGTTGCTCCTCCAGCGTGCTTTTCATCCGGTACAATTCGTCAATCGTCAGGTCCCCCGTGGGCGTCGTGAAGCGGCCTTCGACCTCGCGCAATTCCTTGGCCAGTTGCCCGTAGGTCATGTCCGTCACCGACGGCTTGTCATCGGCACCATTCTTCGTATTTCCGCCCAGCCCGATGGTCCATGTTGACTGCGGTCCATAGATTGTTCCCGAGGCCGAGGTGACGTGCGTCCACAAGTCATACAAATGGAGCGTGGTTTCTCCGTTCGTGGATGCAATTCGTCCGCTGGCAGCCTTGCAAAATATATCTTCTCCCTTCTCACTGACATAACACGCGATGATGTCGTGCAACTCGTCCCCGTCCCGGCTGCCCACATACACCGTCCCGCCCGGTATGCCGGTGTATCGCCCCTCGGGTAGCATCGCCGCCGCCAGTTTCAGGCCCATCTCCGCCCGCAACCGTATGAACGCGACCCGGCAGCGCGGCGCGACCTCCATGTTGATCCACGCGCTGACCCCGCACAGCATCAGGCTCAACAGCAGGATGGGCGTGATCAATGCCACCAAACTGACGCCGCCGGCCCGCACCGCCGTCAGTTCCTGGTCCGCGCTGAACCGTCCGAACACCAGCAGCGCCGCCGTCAGCATCCCCATCGGCAGCGCAAATGCCAGCACCCATGGAATCAGCAGCCCGAACGCCCGCGCCACCCCGCCCAGCGTCGCCTGCCCGCCGATCAGCAGCGCCAGGATGTCCTTCAACGCGTTGCCCAGCAGCAGCACAAAGGTGAACACCGCCACTGTCATCAGCAGCGTCGCCAGCACCTGTCGCGTCAAATATAAATGCAGCGTCTTCATCACCCGCGCGGCATCCGAACCTTCTTAATCATGATCGTAATCTTAATCTGCCTTGCCAAGCAAACAGGGAAAAGATTGGTAGTGGTAGCGTTTGAAGTCAGGTTGGCGGCGGCGACTTGTTAGACCTCGGGTCTCTACTCATAAATCTGATAACTCGGAATACGTGCCTCAACCGCGTCATCTATGCCAGCATAGTCACGCAGGCCACACGTCGGACAAATCCCGGTGAACTCTATCTTGCGGAGCGTGTCCGCAAGCAGGCGAGCGCAAACCGGACACTGAACGCCAGCGATTCGGTCACGAAGTGCGCCACGATAAAAAGCGTCCTCTTGCGAATGGGAAAATATCGCGTGACAACCGCTGCACTCAAAAAGCTGTGCCGCATAGCCAAAGCCCTCGTCGGGAGCTTCGGTGTAGCCTTCAAACTCCGTGCCGCACGAAAAGCATCGCACTCGCTTCTGAAGAACCAAAATGTCGCGTTTTGTCATGTGGTGTGAAGTGGCCTAACGCAGAAAGTTGAGCCACCGGCGCCCGAAAATCAAGCCAGCATTAGAAATTAAACGCCGAAACTGCCGCCAGCAACCGACCCACCAGCAAATCCGGCGCGCAACCCAGCCCCACCACGCCCAGCGCCAGCGCGCCCAACAGCAACCGGCTGGACAACGGCGATTGCGCTTCCGCACCGCCCTCCGGCGCTGGCGCCACGTAAATCTGCTTCAGCACCTTCAGGTAATAGTAAAGCGACACCGCGCTCATCGCGACGGCAAGAAACACCAGCCACAGCATGCCCAGGTCCTTTGCGCCGCCTGCCACGGCGGTGAACAGGTAAAATTTTCCAAAAAACCCGGCCAGTGGCGGAATGCCCGCCAGCGACAGCATGAAGATCATCATGCAAAACGACAGCAACGGCTCCCTTCGGCTCAACCCCGCAAAATCCTCCAGCCGCGACCCGCCGGTCTGTGTTTCGACCACCATCACCACGCCGAATGCCCCCGCCACCGTCAATCCATACGTCACCGTGTAAAAAACCAATGAACTCAGCCCCGCGCCGTCATTCGCCAGCAGACCCAGCAGCGCGTAACCCGTATGCGCGATGGCCGAATACGCGAGCAACCGCTTCACGTTGTTTTGCGCAATCGCCGCCATGTTGCCCAGCACCATGGAAGCCGCGCTCAGCACTGCCAGCGTCGGCACCCAGCCCGGCGAGTAATCCTGCCAAGCGCCGCTGCCCGCCACCGCCCCAAAACCCGTGATCATCAGCCGCGCCAGCACAAAGAAACTCGCCACCTTGGAGCCCGACGCTATCAACGCCACGCTCGGCGTGGGCGCGCCCTGGTAGGCGTCCGGCGCCCAGAAATGAAACGGCACCGCCGCCACCTTGAAGCCAAAACCGATCACCGTCATCACCAGCGCCGCCAGCAGCAGCGGGTCCTTCGCCATCCCGATGTCCGCCAGATGCGCGGCGATTTGTGGAAGGCTCGTCGAACCCGTAAGCCCATAAACCAGGCTCAGACCGAACAACGTGAACGCCGCCGACATCCCGCCGAACAAAAAATATTTCAACGCCGCCTCGGCGGACTGAATGTCCTGCTTGTTGAACGCCGCCAGGATGTAAAGCGACAGGCTGGTCAGTTCCAGCGCGATGAAGATCATCAGCAGGTCGGTCGAACCCACCAGCAGCACCATGCCGACCGTCGCCAGCAGGATCAGGGAAAGATACTCGCCCGCGTGCCGGGTGAATTTGCTGTCCATCGCAATTACCGTCGCGCAAACCGTCAGCACCAGCACCCCGCATTTCACCAGCCGGGTCAACGTGTCATCGACGAAGATTCCCTCAAATCCTCCCGGCGGTCCCGATCCCAGCATCCATCCCGCCGCCGCCGCGCAACCCAGGGCCGTGATGAATGCCCCGCACGCCAGACGCTTTGGCATCGGCTCCGCGCGCATCAGCAACAGGTCCACCGCCAGCACCGCCAGCGCGGCGATTGCCACAATCGTCTCGGGGCCCGCCAGCCGCAACAGATCCAGGTAGCTCATCGCGGCCCTCCCCGCAGCAGCCCGTCAAACAGGGGCAGATCAAAACTCGGCACGATTAATTTCAGCAACAGGCCCGGGCACAAACCGATGACCAGCGTCGTTCCAATCAAAATCACCGCGCCAATTTTTTCCGGGATGGTGATGGGGGGCAACGGATGCGCGTCCGGAACTTCGGTTGCGTCGCCCATGTCACCGAAAAATGATTTTTGCATCGCGCGCAACGTGTAGGCCACGCCTACAAGAATGCCGACGCCGGCCAGCACCGTTAGCGTCGGAAACGCGCTCCACGCCCCGATCAACACCTGCAGTTCCGCAGCAAACCCGCTGAAACCCGGCAGACCCATGGATGCAAATCCCGCGATGGCAAATGTCCCCGCCGCAAATGGAAGCGCGCGGCCCAGGCCCATGCCTTCGAGTTGTGTCAGGTCGCGTGTATGTGTTCGGTCATAGACCATCCGGCCCACCACGGCGAACAGCAGCCCGGCGATGATGCCGTGCGAAAACATCTGCAACACCGCGCCGCTCAGACCAATGGTGTTGATGGTCGCCAGACCGAGCAGCACAAATCCCATGTGGCTCACGCTGGAATAACCGATGACAAACTTGAAATCCTTTTGCACCAGCGCCACCGTCGCGCCATAAACGATTCCGATGACTGCCAGCAGCGCGAGCTCATTGCGCCACGCCTGAAGGCCCAGCGGAAACAGCGTCATCGCCACGCGCAATGCTCCATACGCGCCCAGCTTCATCACCACGCCCGCGAGCAGCATCGAAGCTGCCGTCGGCGCCGCCACGTGGCCCGTCGGCGCCCACGTGTGGAACGGCCACAGGCCCGCCAGGATGGCGAAACCCACGAACACCAGCGGGAACGCCCAGTATTGAAAACTTTCTGGGAAAGGAAATTTTGCCAGTTCAAGCAGGCTCGTCGTATGCTGACCGGACACCACATACGCGGCCACGATTCCCACCAGCACCATCGCGCTGCCCACGAAGGAATACAGCGCCAGCTTCATCGCGCCGTATTCCCGCCGTGTCGAACCCCAGATCGCGATGAGGAAATATTTCGGGATGATGGCCAGCTCGTAAAACACAAACAGCAGGAATACGTCAAAGCTGAGAAACACGCCGTACACCCCTCCAATCAGCGCCAGGTAGAACGCAAAAAATTCCTTCGCCCGGTGCTCGATGTTCCACGAAAACAGGATGCCCGTGACCGCCGCAATTCCCGTCAGCAGCACCAGCACCAGGCTGATGCCGTCCGCGCCCAGAAAATAATCAATGTGCAGCCCCGGAATCCACGGTCTGCGGACGAGGCTTTCAAAGCCGCCGGGATGTTGCGCGATGCCACCCAAACCCAACGCCAGCCCCAGCACCGCTGTCACCAGCGCGATGAGCCGCGCCGTCCGCGGATTTCCGCCCGGCAGCAGCATCAGCGCCAGCACCCCGATAAAGGTGATGTAAATCGTCCAGGGCAGCATGGTTAGAATTTCAATTGGTCTACCATTTGCATGACCGTCGTGTTGATCGTGCTGATCACAATTTGCGGGCAGATCCCGATGAGAAACATCAGCGCCGTCGCCGGCAGCACGATGAACCGCTCGCGCCAGTCCAGGTCCGGCATCGTCGCCCATTTTTCATTCAGCGGCCCGTTGAACACGCGCTGGATCACCGTCAAAAGGAAGATTGCCGTCACCAGCAGCCCGATGACGGACAGCGCCGTCGCCCACGTCGCCAGCGGAAAGGAACCCTTGAATATCATGAACTCCCCGACAAATCCGTTCAACCCCGGCAGCCCCAGCGATGCAAAAATCGAAATGCCCATCAGCCCGCAAAAAACCGGCGCCACT
>DATMLG010000397.1:0-8212 GCA_035570675.1 Verrucomicrobiia bacterium
CTGCTCCTCCGCCACATCCACCACCTTGTCCCGTTTCCCGGCCAAGATATCGTCCAGATAATCCGCCGCGCGATGAAACTTTTGCGTCCCGATCACCAGATCCACGTCCGGCAGCCGGTCAATCAACTCCTGTCCGCGGCTTTGCGCCATGCAACCCATGAACCCCAGCACCACCTCCGGCCGGTTCCGGCGCGTCTCCGCCGCCAGGGTTTGCATCTTGCCGATGGCCTTTTGCTCCGCCGCATCGCGCACGCTGCATGTGTTCAGCAGGATCACGTCCGCGACCGTCTCCGACGCCGCCAGCGTGTAGCCCTTCGCCACGAGCTGCGCGGCCACCGCCTCCGAATCGCGCTCGTTCATCTGACAACCGTACGTTTTGATGTAAACACTCGGCATACTGCTAATGGTGAACCGATTTTAGGCCAGAATGGCACCCTTGGAAAGGCAGATTATAAAAAACCACCCCGTATATGCGGGAAATCAACCACTTGCGTCGAATGATCCGCAGTTCCCGGTAGCACCCGCGTCTCGCGGGTCGCTTGGGCGTCTCGCCCAAGCATTTCTTTTTTTTGTTGTCGCCCTCAACCCGCAGCTCCCGACCATAACTTTTCTCAAGCGGCCCCAAGCGGCCCAGACTCAGAGTGACATTCCGCGCTCCGCACTTCAAATTCCGCATTCAGATGCGGGAAATCAACCACTTGCGTCGATTTTGCCTCGTAATTTTTCATTTTGATGGCCCTAGGCCAGTAGTCAAAAATTATCCGGAAATAGCCGGCAATACCCGGAAACAAGCGGAAATTCGGACTTTTCCCCTCCACCCTCGGGCCACGAGCCAGTTGCCCGTCCGGAAGGACCGCCCCACGCCTGTTTTAGATTGTCAAAGAACGGCTGACTTTCCTCCTCAACACCGCGCCGCCACCCTGCCACCATGTCGGCTGTAATTCAAGGTCAATGTTGACTTGATGATTGATCGTCGGTAACAGCGTAACATAACGGTCAAAATGAGCGCTCTCGATCTCGGCATCTATCTCCGAGTGCTGGCCATCGTCGGCATCGTGGCCGTGCTCTGGCTGCTGCACCTCCTTCTCGCCCGCGAATGGGTGAAAACTGATATCATTGACCGCGGCTTCACCCCCGTCAGCATCCGTTGGAAACCTTTCGCCTGGTGGCTGGCCTGTGGCCCGGTGTTTCGTGTTACCTATTCCGACACGACCGGCGCAATTCACCACGCCGAATGCGGCCTGCCCAACGGCTTCAAACCCGTTCGTTGGCGCAAACACTGACCCTCCTTCAAGTCCGCTTCGCGTTTCCTCCCTTCGCGGCTCTGCGTCTCTGCGCCTTTGCGTTAAATCAGGATTGCCTGCGGTCAAAACTTTTAGTCCACGAACATCATCTCGTTCGTCTCCAGCAGCACCTGCGCGAATTTCTCCCATGGCGTCATCCGCCGCCCTTCCATCTCCCCGCTGAAATCCTTCTGCGCGTCCCATTCCACGATGCCCTCCTTCGGCAGGTTCGGCGCGCGCGCCATCTTGATGCTCACCGTCCACTTGAATGCATCGTTCGCGCCGTCGTCCCGCCCGTCCGTGACGAAATCCACCAGCTCGCCCCGCGCCACATGAAACCACGCCACCTTCGTCTCCGCGCTGCCGTTAAACACCACCCAGCTCCCCATTTCCTGGATCCGGCCCGCGACAATCCGCCCCTGCACGCCGTCGCCGTTCTTCGCGCCATGGCTCAATGTGCCCTCGATTGATATGTAACCGTCCCGCGGTGAAGTCCACCGCCGAATGACCGCAACCTCCTTCGCCGGCGTGCCGCCATCCGCCGTGAGGTTCAACCCCTTCAGCCGCGCGTTTGGCGTCTTGTTGCCTGGCACCCAGGTCTTGTTCGCAAACTGCCCCATCGGCGAAAAATATTTCACCCGCTGCGCCCCCGCGTCATATTCGCCGTAACCGTAACTCCAGGACGCCGATGCGTTCGTCACCCAGTCCGTTGCGGCGTCCGACCGCAGATAATCCAGCGCGAGTTGCATTTCCTGGTCGGTCGGCTCGCGCTGATAAACTAGTTCGTAGAGCATCTTCACCCGCGCCTCCGGGGCCGTTTCCGGCTTGAAATTCAGGTTGCGCACCACGTTCCGCGCCTGCTCCACCACCAGCGGGCTGTTCATCATGAACAACGCCTGCTGCGGCACCACGCTTGATTCCCGCCGCCCCGTCGTCAGGTCCGGGCTCGCAAAATCAAACGCCTGGTACATGTTCGGCACATTGCGGCGGTCAATGAAACCATAGACCGTCCGACGCAATACAAACGGCTCCGTGTCCAGCCGCACCGGCTTGCCGCCCATCTTCAAATCCAGGTCCCCGCCCACCGCCAGAATCGAGTCCCGCAACGCCTCGAAATCCAGCCGCCGCCGGTTCATGTGCCCCAGCCAGCGGTTCTCCGGGTCGGCCGCCAATGATTTCGCATCCCCCTCGCTGCTCTGCTGATACACGCTCGACAGCATGATCAGCCGGTGCATCTGCTTGATGGACCAGCCCGATTCCATGAACCGCGACGCCAGGTAATCCAGCAACTCCGGATGCGTCGGCGGCTCGCCGCGCTCGCCAAAATCATCCGGCGTCCGCACCAGCCCCTCGCCAAAATGATGCAGCCAGATGCGGTTCATCATCACCCGCGCCGTCAGCGGATTGTTCGTGCTCGCAATGTCCTCCGCCAGCTCCAGCCGCCCGCTCCCGTCCTTGAACAGCGGCGGATTGTCCCCCGCCAGCACCGTCAAAAAATGCCGCGGCGCGTTCGGCCCGTGCACACCCGGATTGCCCTTGATCATCACATACGAATCCTTCGGCTTGTCCGCATCCT
This sequence comes from Verrucomicrobiia bacterium, assembly GCA_035570675.1. Taxonomy (GTDB): domain Bacteria; phylum Verrucomicrobiota; class Verrucomicrobiia; order Limisphaerales; family Pedosphaeraceae; genus DATMLG01. The sequence goes on from DATMLG010000397.1 coordinate 2,860, forward strand.
CCAGCACCGGCGCGCGCGCCGGCGACCCGGGATGATTCACCACCACATCGTTCAACGCCTTCTGCAAATCATTGAATGTGGTCCGCAGCTTCGGGTCCCGGTTGATCAAATTGTTCACCCGGTTGTCGTCCAGGTACATTGGCGAATAGGTGGCATACATGAACTGCCGCACCTGCTCCTCGCCCGCGTCCGGCAATCCCTTCAACTCCGGCGCATTCGTCGCGTCGCCCAGCTTCTGCTGCGAATCGTAATTAGCCTGCGCTTCCGCCCAATGCCGTTCCACCTCCACAAACATCGACGCATAACGTGATGCCACCTGTCCCAGCGAATCCGGCGGCGTGCTGAAAAGCTCCGCCACCACCGGATTGATGTGCCCGCCCGGGTCCTGGTTCGCGTTGAACTTCGCCGCCAGGTCCTTCGCCTGCGCCGCAAAATCCGCGTCGCTCAATTGCGACAGCTCAATCCACGGCGCAAAAATCGGGTTGTGCCGACGCGACATTGACTTCAGATTGTTGTCCCAGATCGCCGCCGTCTGCGCGACCAGCCCCCGCTTCTCCACGTAAAGATTCCGCGACACCGCGTTGCTCTTCGCCGTGAAATCATGCAGCGCCACCAGGTAATCGCCCGCCTTGCTGATGAATTCCGTTTTGAAGCGGTTCGTCACCTCGACGCGGAATTTCTCCAGCGCCCCGCTGCGTTCCGCGAACTTCGCCGTGAAATCCCGGTACTCCGGCGTGTCCTCCGGCGTCTCCAGCAGCGGTTCCTCCTTTGGCTCGATCGAACTGTTGAACACCCCGTGCAGCGCGTAATAATCCTTCGTCAATATCGGATCAAACTTGTGGTCATGACACCGCGCGCACCCCACGGTCAGCGCCATCGTCCCCTTGGAAATGATGTCAATCCGGTCGTCAATAATGTCATTCGCCTGGTTGTTGAACCGGTTGCCCAGCGTCAAAAACCCCATCGCCGCCAGCACTTCCTTGTCGTTCCCCGGCGGCAGCTTGTCCGCGGCAATCTGCTGGATCAAAAACTGGTCGTACGGCAGGTCCTCGTTAAACGCGCGAATCACGTAATCGCGATAAACATATGCGTACGGATAGGTGTCCCCAAGCTGGCCCGTGCCCGCCGTGTCCGCGAAATGCGCCAGATCCAGCCAGTAACGCCCCCACCGCTCGCCGTAATGCGGCGACGCCAGCAGCCGGTCAACCACCGTCGCAAACGCGTTCGTCGAATCGTCCGCCACAAAATCCTGGACCTCCCGTTCCGACGGCGGCAGCCCGATCAAATCAAACGTCGCCCGCCGGATTAACGTCACCTTGTCCGCCATCGGCGCCGGCGTCACGCCGTTCGTCGCCTGCGCCGCCAGGATGAATTCATCAATCGGCGACTGCGCCCAATGCTCCGGGTCCGCCGGCTGCGGCACCGGTGGGTCGGCCACCGGCCGGTAAGACCAATGCTGCCGCGCTTTCGCAAAATCTATCGTGTATTTGTGGCTTTCCGGAACTTCCGTGCGCGGATCCGGCGCGCCCATCTTCACCCACAATTCCAAATCGCTGATCTGGTTCGATGCCAGTCGATTGTCATTCGGCGGCATCTGCAGGTCCTTGTCCGTGTAACGCACCGCCTTGATCATCAAGCTTTTTTCCGGGTTGCCCGGCACAATCGCCGGCCCCGTGTCCCCGCCCTTCAACAATCCGTCCCGCGTGTCCAGCATCAAACCGCCCTTCACCTTCTCGCTGTCGTGGCTGTGGCACTTGTAACAATTGTCCACGAAAATTGGCCGCACCCGCTTCTCAAAAAAATCCAGTTGCTCCGTCGTCAACTTCACCTCCGCCGCAAAAGCACAATCCGCCCTGGCCAGCGCAATCGTTATAACAACCAAGAACGTAGCCGCCGACGCTAGTCGGCGCATTCTCAAATAATCTGAATCCGACCCCTTACCCCTGCCCTCTCCCAATGGGAGAGGGAGACATCTTCCTCCGCCCCGTGCTTGGCAAATGAGCCTCGGGCAAATCCAATTGCGGAATTTCTCAATGAAGCTGAAATCGTGAAAGCCCTCTCCTTGGGGACCACAATGCGCGAAGCGCACGTCCCATTTTGGGCACCCAACTCGTGGCGGGCTTGGGAAGCCATTGGGTGCGGGTGAGGGAGAGCCTCCCCTGCTGACATGAAATTTTTCTTCGGACACGGTCACGCCATGACAGCTTTCACGACATTCCCATAGACATCCGTCAAGCGGAAGTCCCGCCCGTTGTATCTATACGTCAGCTTCGTGTGGTCAAAGCCCAGCAGCCACAGCACCGTCGCGTGCAGATCGTGCACATGCACCTTGTCCGTGATGGCCCGCGATCCAAATTCATCCGTCGCGCCATAAACCATCCCGCCCTTCACGCCCCCGCCCGCCATCCAGATGCTGAACGCCTGGTTGTTGTGCGTCCGGCCCGGCGTGCCGCCCGCCACGTTGCCGTCCGCCGTCGGCGACCGCCCGAACTCCCCGCCCCAGATCACCAGCGTGTCCTCCAGCATTCCCCGCTGCTTCAAATCCGTCAGCAACGCCGCAATCGGCTTGTCGCATTCCTCCGCCTTCTTGCTCAGGCCAACCTCCAAATTATTATGATGGTCCCAGCCCCCGTGCCACACCTGCACGAACCGCACCCCGCGCTCCAGCAACCGCCGCGCAATCAGCATCTGCCGCCCCGCCTGCGTGTTGTCGCCGTACATCGCCCGCACCTCCGGCGTTTCCTTGCTGATGTCGAACGCGTCCGTCGCCTCCATTTGCATTTGATACGCCAGTTCGTACGCCTGCACCCGCGCCTCCAGCGCCGCGTCCTTCTGCAATTCCTGGTTGTGCGCCTCGTTCAACTGCTGCAGCAAATCCAGTTGCTTCCGCTGTTCCGGCAGCGTCGTGTACTTGTTCTTGATGTTCTCAATCAACTTGTCGATCGCTGTGTTCGACGTGTTGATGGACGTGCCCTGATACGCCCCCGGCAAAAAGGCCGACCGCAAATTCTGCGCCGTCACACCTCCCGGCGCCAGCGCGATGAACGCCGGCAAATTCTGGTTCACGCTCCCCAAACCATACGTCACCCACGAACCCATGCTCGGCTTCGGCAGCCGCGTCGAACCCGTGTTCATCATCAACGTCGCCGCGCCATGGTCCGGGATGTCCGTGTACATCGACCGCACCACCGTCATGTCATCCACATGCTGGCCCAGCAGCGGAAATACATCGCTCACCTCGATGCCCGATTGCCCCATCTTCTTGAACTTGAATGGCGACGCGAACACCGTGCCGTTGGCCTCGCCCGGCATCGCCTTTTGGTCATATTGATCCAAGGCGGGCTTGGGATCCCACGTGTCAATATGCGACGGCGCGCCCGACGCGAAAATATGCAGCACCCGCTTGGCCTTGGCCGGAAATTGCGGCGGCTTGGGTGCGAGCGGTGAAAACGACATCGTGTCCCCAAGAGCCTCCGGCGGCGACAATATCCCCATGCCCACGAGGCCCGTCAGACTGAGTGCGCCGAAGCCCATGCCCAGGCGGTTAAGAAACTGACGGCGGGTGACGAAAAGGTCCTGCGGGCGATGCTCGCAGTCCTGGCAGGTTTGCTCGATCATAACAAATATATTGGACGCAAACGCAATTAGCTCCCTTCAACCTAAATTCGCGGCCTCACCTCAATGTGCCACAACTTCCCGTTCTGGCAAGGGATGAAATGAGCGCAGCGGGCGCAATGTCCCGATCCGGAAATGGGTGGCACAGGCCACTGGCCTGTATCGTCCGGCGACTCGCCGGACGAAATTAACGGGAGGTAATGCACTCACCAATGTCATGGTCTTGGCAGACCATGCCTCCGCATTCCGGTCGGCGAGTCGCCGACCGGGACGGGCGAGTCGCCCGTTCCACCCAGAGACTAAGGCGCTGCCAACGTTCTGGACCGCTCAAAGCCTCATGCCTTCACGCCAATTTCTTCATGGTCCTCGCGTAATCCTTCATCGTGGACTTGATGACCTTGGACACCGTCCTGCGCGAGGGCTCCAACTTTGACGTGGAGTTGGAAAGGCCATCGTGCTTTGGCTGCGGTGAATTGTTAGGCCGACGTTTCATGCTCAATTTTCACTCCAAGACTCCGCACGAAATCATCTGTTTTCTTGGGAAGCAACCTCAATGTATGCCTGTCGCCAGTGCCGTCCCGATATGTAAGCAGAAAACTACTCCTCCCAAGAAAGCTCGAACGGCGAACGGATAAAATGGAATCGAGGGGAATCACATGCTCAAGGTCGTAAAAAGAAGTGAAGAGGGAAAATGGAAAGGAAGACGTCACCCATAAAAAACTTCCTGTGACCACGAGCCACAAACAATTCCGCGCACCGCCGAGCCTGGTGTGAATGTTCTTTTGGGAACAACCAGAAGCACCCCGCTCCTGAAAAACAACCTCTGCTGGCTCAAATCGCGGCTTCATTTTTCGCGCCCGGAAATATGACCACCCAAGATAACCGAAAAAAGCAACGGAAGCGGCCATGCCCAAATAATAATAGGCTTTTTCAGATTGCAGTGACATAGAAGCTAGCGTGGTTATTGTCTCCGTCTTCACTTCTTCTCCGTCTCAATTGCCGCAAACAAGCTTTCCAAGCTCTGCAACGGCGCGTCTTTCTTCGGCTTGAATACCTCCCGCAAATACGCCACCGCGTCAGGGATGGTCTTGATCGCCCGCGGCAAGGTTGCGCCGCAGGCGTTCGCATGTCCCCCGCCCTGCAACTTCTCCGCCACCTTCAGCGCCTCGCCGTTCTTGCTCCGCAGGCTGGCAATGATGACCCCGTTCGTCCGGCGAAACAGCGTCATCAACACCGGATACGGCGTCGCCTTCCGCTCCAGCAAATCATGCACAATCAAGTTCGTATTCCCGATGATCGTATCCACCAGCCCCACCGTCGGGCTGAGCTGGCTCACGTTCTGGCCGCTCCACGCCAGGCCGATGGGATTCTCGACCCGCCGCTTCACCGCCATCACTTCCAGCAATGGATGGTCCAGCAGCCGCTCCAGTTCGCCCTCGATGAGCGCGTGCAGGCTCCAGAACGAATACACCTTCACCAGGCTCGCGTAATCGGTCGCCAGCTCGAAGTCCGGGTCCTCGTCCAGGAACAAATCCGCCACGTTGTTCAAATGCACCAGCCGGTCCAGTTGCGGCGAAACCATCCCATGTTCCTTGCAAAGCTCGTAGCAAAGCAACCCGGCCGATTTCCCCAAATCATGAATCAACATCGCGTTCTTCGCCGGCGCTTCTGTCGCGTGATGATCAATCACCACCCAGTCCAGCCGGTCCAGCCGCGCCTCGAAGTTCAGGTCCGTAAC
>DATMLG010000398.1:0-4032 GCA_035570675.1 Verrucomicrobiia bacterium
GACCGCCATCCGCCTGAAGGACGCGAAAGTCATCGGCCAGGCCTCGGCCTCTGAAGTCATCAGCCGCGCCGGCGGCCCCGGTTACGTGGCCCGCAATTTCGGAGTCGAGGACGTCACCGAAGCCACCGCCCTTGCCCTCATGGACGACATGTTGCGCGAAGCAAAATAGCGCGTTTGAGCGAAATTCAGGCGATGCGGTTTCGCTGTTTGGCTACCACCCGCTTGATGATGGCCAGCCGCGATTCCAGCACCCCGCCCAGCGCCGCTCGTTGGGCTTTCACCACTTCCGCAGGCGCCGTTTCCGGCGTGCCGCTGTTGAATGGCGGTTCGGGGGCGTATTGAATCTGCAACTGGATTTTCTGCGCCACAAAATCTCCCCGCAGCCGCGCGGCCAGTGTCAATGCCCCGTCAATCCCCGCCGTGACCCCGGCCGCGCTCACCAGGTTGCCATCGGTCACGACGCGCTCGTTCACGGGCATCGCGCCGAAATGCTCCAGCAAATGAAATGAGGCCCAATGCGTCGTCGCCCGCCGGCCCTTTAGCAGTCCCGCCGCGCCGCAAATCAGCGCGCCGGTGCATACTGAAAACACGATTCTTGCTCCCGCCGCCTGCTTGCGGATGAACGCCAGCACCACTTCATCCTCCATCACTGCATTCACCCCTTCGCCGCCCGGCACCAGCAGCACATCCAGTTGCGGCGCGTCCGTCATTGCGATTCGCGGAGTCAGAATCAGCCCCATTACATCTGTCACCGGCGCCGTCGTTTTTCCGATGACGTGGAACGTCGAATTGGGCAGGCGTGACAACGCCTCAAATGGCGCGGTGAAATCAGTCTGATCCATGCGCGGAAACAGAATCGCGCCCAAATTCAGATGAACCTCAGGATTTATGTTTTCCATGTTTTTTGGCGGAACAACATAACCGCCTTTCCCGCTGAGACAACCGTTTATTTTGCAGCCGGTTCACTCGAAGGATTTGACAAAGAAAAGATGTGGTGCAATATTCCGGGCGTTGGTGTCAGCGGGCAGGAGGATGGAGCACAATGCAAAATGCAAAGTGTAAAATTCAAAATTGAGGAGGACGCGCTGTCTGCATGGCAGGGCGGGCAGGTTCTTTGACAATTTAATCGGACGTTAAAACGGACGGAAAGACCGTGAACATACGCGGCAAGAAAAATGGATACGCGGCAATACGCGGACGCTTAGGTGGCAATACGCGGCAAGGAATTGGACCTTCGTCCGCGTATTGCCGGATATTGCCGGGTATTGCCGCGTAGTGGGACCTGGGGAAAAAGTTGATGGTTGAGAGCCAGAATGACGCTCGCCCTCATCCCAACCTTCTCCCCCAGGAGAAGGAGGCGCCTTCTGGGGCGCTTTGAGCAGTCTCGGATCGTGGGCGAGTTCCAGCGTCTGTAACGTATCTGACGTTCGGGTCGGACCGCTTACGGTCCGCATAAGTCCGCATAAGTCCGCATAAGTCCGCCTGGGACCGCTTAAAATTTTTTCTCCGCGCAAAAATGGGGAAGAAAAGTCCTTCCGGACGGGCACTACGGCGGATTGTGGTTGGGGTTTGAAAGGACAATCTCCTGGGGCGGTTCAGAAAACGTCGGATTATGTCGCATTCTGTCGGATAAAAAATAATTCGCCGGTACGGGGTGCGGGAATCAAGGTGCGAGAAGTCAGGGCATTGGCGAAGAAACGCCCTCCCATGGAAAATAGCCCGGTTTAGCGCGGTGGAAAAGAAGGTCTCCACCGGGGTAAATCGCGCTAAAACAGGATAAACCGGGCTAAGGCGTGTAAAAAATTCCCACTCCCGCCCCCGCCAAGAAAATTCTGGCATACGCGGCGCGCTTTCCCCAAAATGAATCCAGTTGATTCGCCGGGCATCCGGTTTGCATTCGCATCCGACATGAAAGCAAAGATTATCATCACGCCAAAAAAGGCCGTCCTCGACCCCCAGGGCAAGACCGTCCAGAACGCCCTCGCCCAGATGGGCTACCCCGGCATCGGCGCCGTTCACGTCGGCAAATACCTCGAGATCGAGGTCACCGGCGACGCCGAAGTCGTCCGCAAACAAATCGACGAGGCCTGCCACAAGTTCCTCAGCAACCCCGTCATCGAGGATTACAAGCTGGAAATCGAATGAACTTCGCCGTCCTCCAATTCCCCGCCTCGAACTGCGACCAGGACGCTTTGCACGTCCTGCGAAACGTCCTCGGCCATTCCGCCCGCTTCGTCTGGCACAAGGAAACTTCCCTCGGCGACGCGGACGCCGTCATCGTCCCCGGTGGTTTCAGTTATGGCGATTATCTGCGTTGCGGCGCCATTGCGCGGTTCAGCCCGGTGATGCAGGCCGTGCAAGCCTTTGCCGCCAACGGCGGGCCAGTGCTGGGCATCTGCAACGGCTTCCAGGTCCTGTGTGAAGCCGGCCTGCTGCCCGGCGCACTCATTCGCAACCGTTCCCTGCAATTCCGCTGCGAACACATTTTCCTGAAAACCATCACCACCAATTCGCCGTTCGCCAATCGGATTCCCGAGGGCAAGCTCCTGCGCGTCCCCATCGCCCATGGCGAGGGCTGCTATTTTGCCGACGAGGAAACCCTCAGGCTGATGAAGGTCGGCAACCAGATCCTCTGGCGCTACGTGGACGCCGCCGGCGAAGTGACCGACGCCGCCAACCCCAACGGTTCGCTCGAGAACATCGCCGGGGTCTGCAACGCCTTCCGCAACGTGGCCGGCCTCATGCCGCATCCGGAGCGCGCCAGCGAGGGCCTGCTCGGCAGCGCCGACGGCCGCCTGATCTTTGAAAGCCTGATCCACGCGCTTGAAACCAAGACCATCGCCAAGGCGGCGTGAGCTCAGCAATCTTGCTTGAACTGATTGAACAAATGAAAAACGCGAACGTCTTTGTCGATGTCGATCTGACGCTCGTGGATGCTCGGGGACAAATGTTGCCGGGCGCGACCGAAGCCTTGAATAAATTATTGGCAAAAGGCTGCCATTTGTTTTTGTGGTCAACCAATGGCTCCGCTTACGCGCGCAAAACAGCGGAAAGACTCGGACTGGTCGAAGCCTTTGAAGGTTTCGCTGCCAAACCTGACATCATCATTGATGACATGCCGGGTACGGTATTGAGCCCATTCATTTTTGACGTAAATCGGGAAGCCTCCTGGCCTGCGTTGGCCGATAAGATTATCCTTAAACACATTGACTGAAATTCCTTTGAGCTCTGATCCAATCATCACCCCCGAACTCATCAAACAACACGGCCTCACGCCGGAAGAATACGACCGCATCCGCGGCATCCTCGGCCGCGCGCCCAATTACACCGAGCTCGGTATTTTCTCGGTCATGTGGAGCGAGCATTGCTCCTACAAAAACAGCCGTCCGCTCCTGAAAACTTTCCCAACCAAATCGCCGAAAATCCTCGTCGGCGCCGGCGAGGAAAACGCCGGCATCATTGACATCGGCGACGGCCTGGCCATTGCCTTCAAGATCGAGTCCCACAACCATCCCAGCGCCGTGGAACCGTTTCAGGGCGCGGCCACGGGTGTTGGCGGCATCATCCGCGACATCTTCACCATGGGCGCCCGCCCGATTTGCGCCGTCAATTCCCTGCGCTTCGGGCCCATCACGGAAGATCTCCCGTTGCGCGAGGACGCTGCGAAACTCGCCATCGCCGTTCCCAAACCGCAAATCGAAAATAACAAACGTTTGTTTGCCGGTGTCGTCGCGGGCATTGCCCATTACGGAAACTGCTTCGGCATTCCAACGGTCGCGGGCGAGGTTTATTTTGACAAGTCATACGAGGGCAATCCCTTGGTCAACGCCTTTTGCCTCGGCGTCCTGCGCCACAGCCAGATTGCGCGCGGCGCGGCCAAAGGCATTGGCAACCCCGTCTTTTACGTCGGCCCCGCCACGGGCCGCGACGGCCTGGCGGGCGCGGCCTTTGCCTCGCAGGATTTGACGCAGGAATCCGCCGACCAGCAACGCGGCGCCGTGCAGGTGGGCGATCCCTTCATGGAAAAACTGG
>DATMLG010000399.1:0-8651 GCA_035570675.1 Verrucomicrobiia bacterium
TGTTGAACATCGGCATGATCAGCACCGGCGCCAGCACCACCATCACCAGTTCAAACCCCAGCACACAGCCCCAGGCCCACAACCACCAAAGCGGCCCGATCCATTCCACCAGCTTCAAAATCAGCGCGAGCAGCGGAAAACCCAGCGCCGCCGCCAGCACAAATCCCTTCACCCGGTCGAGCAGCCAGATTCTTGGCGTGGTCGTGTTGAAACCGAACCGCTCCTCCAGCCGGAATTGCGCGTGCCACGCAAACGGCAACCCCGGCAGCGACAGCACGATGCCCACGCCAAACAAAAACGCTGCCATCACCCAGGCCGAATCGCCGAACCGGCCCGTGAAACATTCCAACGCTTTTGGCAGAATGCCGCTGAACAGCACAACGGCCAGCACCGTCGTGTCAAAGGTGGTTTCGATGGCACCGAACCGCGCCTTCGCCAAGGTATATTCGACGGACTTTGCGTAAGTTGGCGCATCGATGGTTTCCTTGAACGACTCCGGCACCGCGCCGGCGTGGGCAAGCACGCTGCGCCGGTTCAAGAGGTCCAGCCAGCGTTCTGCCGCCCAGCGCGCCACAATGAGCGCCGCTGCCACTGGCATCACGATGGTTGAATAATTCATGCGTTTACCGTTTCAATTATCCACTCTCCACCATCGTGCCTTGATGATACACTAAGTGATGCCTGATCATGACCCAGGTAGAGTCCTGGAAAAATTCGTGTCATGGAAAAAATTCGGATCTTGGACGCCCCATTGGAGTAGCACCCACTTTGATTGATCGGTCGTATAAGGGACAATGCCCGGCCATTTTAGCGATGCTTCCGCGATCCGGTACCGTTTCTCACGCGGCAGATCCATATGACTAAAGTAATGATAGCCATCTCTTGTGCCCATGTAATACCAAGTGCTCAATTTAGGCTCCTGATAATGGTGCTTCATCACTTCCAACTCTGAGGGCGTCACCGTTGATACCTGGGTTTTGCACGCAGACAAGATTACGGCGATGCAAAGTGTGGCGAACAAATTTAGAAAACTCCTTATCATAATTATTATTGTCCTACGATACTACGGTTGATCTGCTTTGCCTCACGCCTTCTTCGCCGGCCGCTCAAACAACTCCTTCACCGCCGCCACCAAATCCGCCACCTTCACCGGTTTTTGCAGGACCCGCGCGTTTACGCGTTTCAAAAACGCCTCATACTTCGGGTTGCCGGCGTTGCCGGTCACGAAGACGAAGCGGTCGCTCAACTCTGGGCGCACGTGGCCCGCCGCGTTGTGGAACATGTCCCCCTCCAGTTGCGGCATGCTCAGGTCGCACACGATGCCGTCCACGTCCGCCTGCGTCATCAGCTTCAGCGCCTGCACGCCGTCGTGCGCGAGCGACACCCGGTAGCCGTGCAACTCCAGCAATTCCTGGAACGTCTGCGCCAGTTCCACATTGTCATCCACCACGAGCAGATGCTTTTGCGTGACCGCATTGGTTGGCTCGGCCATATCAACTCCGCCACCGTCGTTGTTTTGCTGCTGCGAACGGCTAAAATTCCAGCTTTACGTCGCTCAGCCGCCGGGCGATTTCCGCCAAAACGCGTTTCTCGTCGGACGGGCTGGCTGCCGCAAAGGTAACACTAAACCGTAGGTTTGCGCCAGCATCATCCCAAGGCACCGTGGAGATCAGTTTTTCCGTGATCAACCACTGCGAAACCTGCTCTGCATTCTGGAACTCGATGCGCGCGCCGCTCTTTGGCGTGGCCGCCTTGGGCGCCGCAACATAAAGGAAGAACGAGCCCTGCGGCTTGCGCGCGTTGAAACCCGCCTGCCGCAGCACCGTCACCAATCCCTCCATTCGCCGCGAATATTTCGCCGCAATCTTTTCCGTGATTTCGGGATGGTCGAAAGAGTACGCCGCCGCGTGCTGAATCGCGAGGAACTGGCCCGAATCCGTGTTGTCCTTCACGTCCGCGTAAGCCTTTACCAGCAGTTCGTTGCCCGCCACAAACCCGCAGCGCCAGCCGGTCATGTTGAAACTTTTGCTCGTCGAATGCAGTTCCACGCCCACTTCCTTCGCACCCGGCGTTGCCAGGAAACTCAACGGTTTCCCCTCGAACACCAGCGCCGCGTACGCCGCGTCATGGATGACCACAATGCGATGCCGTTGCGCGAATTCGACCACCTTTGCAAAAAATTCCGGTGACGCGCTCGCGCCGGTCGGATTGTTCGGATAATTGATGACCAGCACCTTCGCCTTCGACAGCGCTTCCTGGGGAACGCTGTCCAGGTCCGGCAGAAAATGATTCGCCGCCGTCAACGGCAGGTTGTGCACGAGTCCGCCGTAATATTTTGAGTGTGTGCCGAACACCGGATATCCCGGCGTGGTCATGATGACGTAATCGCCCGGATTAATCAGCGCCGCGGGCAGGATGGACAGCGCTGCCTTGCTGCCGATGGAATGCACTACCTCCGTCTCCGGATTGATGCCCGGGACTCCACACACCTTTTCCATGTATCGCGCCGCGGCTTCTTTCAGCACGCCGTCGCCGTTGTCCGAGTAACCGCGGTTCTCCGGCTTGCGCGCCTCCTCATGCAATTTCGCCACCGTCTCCGGGAACGCCATTTCGTCCGGTTCGCCGACGCCCATGTCAATGATCTCCGCGCCGGGGTTCGCCGCCAGCGCCGCCCGTTTCGCGCGCTTGATTTTTTCGAACTTGTAAATCGCCGTGGATTTGCCGTATTGCCGGCCGCCAATTCGTTCCGCAAACAGATTTTGAATATATGTATCAGACATGCTCGTATTTTTCTTAATCGTAATCCTAATCTTCTTTCCGTCCCCGGGACACGGCATTTCACTTAAACCTGCCATTAGTCTTCGGTCGGATATTGTACCTGCATCCCCTCCGCCGCGCAAGCTTCGGCCAAAATCATCCGGCCACCGGCTTTTTCCAGATCGGCACCACCCGCTTCAGCTCATCAATCAACCATTGGCACGCCGCGAACGCCTCGGCCCGATGCGGCGCAACCACTTCCACCCACAGCGAAGCCTGGTTGACCTTCACCATTCCCACGCGATGCACCAGCCGCACCGATTCCACTGGCCAGCGTTTTTCCATTTCGTCAAACAACAGCCCGAACTGACGTTCCGCCATCTTTTCGAACGCCTCGTACTCGATGGCCGCAATGGCCGCGCCGTCTTCTGTGCCCCGCACCACACCGGCAAAATAAACCGCCGCCCCCGCGCCGCCGGACATCGCGCGCCCCCCCAGCAGTGCCGCCTCGTCAATTGCCTCCTTCGTAATCGTAAGTTGCCGCTTCATGCCATGCATCTCACCCGCCTTGCACCGGCGGAAAAAGCGACACCTCGTCGCCGTCCTTCAACACGTGAGTCCGCGGCTGATAATCCACGCCCACCGCCATCAAGGTGGATTTTTCCATCGCACCCAGCTTCGGAAACCGTCCGATCAGCCGCAGGTAAAGATCATGCAACGTGCCGCCCTCCGGCAAGGATTCCTCCGTCCGTCCGCAACCGGTCAGTTCCTTGAAGTACGAATAAAAATTCACGCGCACGTTCATCGGGAGTGAGCAGTAAGCGGTGAGCGGTGAGCAGCCGGAGTCAGGCTTTTTCGCAATCCAAACGTCAGGGCGAGGCATTCATCCAACAGCTTTTGGGCTTCCGTAAAATCCTTTGCTTCCAGAAACCCCACGCGCCGGGAGATTTCCAACAAAGTGCTCAATTCGTTCAATGAACCTATGGCAATGCGCAAATAATTTTTAAACTCATCGGGGGAGCGATCCGTTGCGCCTTCGCTGTTGTTTGCGGGCGCGGAAACTGCAGCCCTCCGGATTTGCGATGTCAGCCCATATGTTTCTTGGCGCGGAAATGTGCCGGTCAACTTGTAAGTTAGAACCGTCAGTTCGACGGATTTTTGCCAGCACAATAGTTTCTGATGAGGCTTATCCATGCTATTTCTTTCTGCTTACAGCTTACTGCTCACAGCTCACTACCCAGGCTTGCCGCTGACTTCATCCTTCAACACGCCGATGAACGGCAGGTTTCGATAGCGCTCGCCAAAATCCATCCCGTAGCCCACCACAAAATAATCCGGAATCTCGAACCCCGCGTAATCGGCCTGGACCGGTTCCACGCGCCGCGCGGCCTTGTCGAGCAGCACGCACACCTTGATGCGACGCGGCTTGAGCGCGCGCAGCTTTGCCAGCACCTTGGTCATCGTCCGGCCCGTGTCCAGGATGTCATCCACGAGCAGCACGTCGCGGCCCTTCACGTCCAGCCGCAATTCCTTCGTGAACACCAGTTCGCCCGAGGTCGTGCCCGGCCCATAGCTAGACACGCCGATGAAATCCAGCCGAAGCGGCAGCGTCAGCAGCCGCATCAAATCTGCCAGGAACATCACCGTGCCACTGAGCAGCGACACCACCACCGTTTCCCGTCCCGCAAAATCCCGCTGGATCTCCGCGGACAATTCCCGCACCCGCCGCGCAATCTGCCGCTCGCTGATGAGCACCCGCCCCACGTCCCGCCGCCAGCGCGCGGGCACCGGCCCGGTGCGTCCGAGGGATGCTTGGCGCGTTTTCTTCATGCAGCGGGGCGCAACGTTGAACTCGTCATCCATTCATGTTAGGCGGCGTCCCGGCCTTGTCCAGCCTGCGCGCCGCCCGGTTTTTCTGTGAACGGGCAAAACTTTGAACTTTGAACTTCACCCCGCAAACCGTATAAAGGCCCGCATGTCTTTTGATGCAAGCAGCGGGCATGGAAACCTGCTTTTCCAGGGCGGGCCGATGCTATGGGTGATTCTGATTGCGTGCGCGGCCGCCATCACGGTTTTCATCGAGCGGGTGTTGCACTATCATCGCGCCCAGATCAATTCCGCCGAGTTTCTCAACGGCGTCCGGACGGTGCTCAAGCGCGACAACGTCGTCGAGGCCCTTTCCATTTGCGATGCCACGCCCGGCCCCGTCGCGCGCCTCGTCAAGACCGCCATCCTCAGCCGCGATTATGGCCGTGACCGGGTCCGCGAATCGCTTGAGGAAGCCGGCCTGGCTGAAGTTCCGCGCCTCGAGGAAAAGCTCAGCCTGCTTGCGACCATCGCCCAGCTTGCGCCGTTGCTCGGCCTGCTGGGGACGTTGCTGGGATTCATCAAGGTTTTTTCCGACCTGGTCGAGCACGGGCCCACGGCCAGCATCGCCATGCTCTCCAGCGGCGTCTTCCAGGCCTTGATTTGCGCGGCGGCCGGGCTGGCGGTGGCAATTCCCACGCATGCGGGTTACAATTACCTCGTGAATCGTGTCAATGAAATCGTCCTGGACATGGAAAAGTCTGCGAATGAAATCGTCAACATCGTGACCGAGGCGCCGGCGCCCAAAGGCCCATGAAATTTCCGCGCAACGCCAGGATGTTCAGGGGCCAGCTTGACGCCGCGCCGCTGGCATGCGTCCTGTTCTGCCTGCTCATCTTTCTGCTCCTGGCCCTGGTGGTTCCCATTCCCGGCATCCCCGTTCACCTGCCCGAGGCCATTCCCGGCGAGACCGGCGTGGACGGCCCCACTGTCACCGTCGCCCTGGACGCCGGCGGACCCCAGAATCCGAACGGCGTCCTGTATTTTCAACAGCAAATCATCGGCGAAACCGATTTGCTGCGCCGGTTGAAGGAGGCGGTCAAAAAATCCCCCTCGCCCCCGACCCTGGTTGTGCTGGCGGACAAGAAAGTGACGATCGAACAATTGAACCGTCTGACGCGGGTGGCGGCGAAGGCGGGAATCAAGGACATCCGCCAGGCAACCCTGCCCGGCGTGTTTGATTCAAGCGCCGGGCCGAAAAGCCCATGACCGCCGTGCCGGTTGAATCGCAATCCTGGTCGCCGCTCAAGTGGGCCGTGGTTGCCGCCTGTATGCTGGCTCTGCAAGGCGTGTTTTTCTTCTGGTTTGCCCGTCCGCCCGGCCTGCCGCCCCATCCGCGTTCCGTGGGGCTGGCCATCGTCATGCCTGACGGCCATCCCGCAGACCTGCCCGGGTCCGTCAGCCCCCTGGTGCTTGTCCGCCCGGATGCGCACGGTTTTTCGGGCCGGGCCTGGCTCCAAATCCCGCCCGTCGCCTACAACCCCCGGCAATCCAACCCACCGCCATTCATTCTCCAGCCGGAAATCGGCCGATTCGGCACAGCCATCACTGAATCCCTGTCCCACGACCTGTCGCCCCATTTTGAAGTCGCCAGCATGCCCGGACCACGATTCGACCCCATGAATTACTCTCCAAATCCCGTCGCCCCCGTGCTGGAATCAACCCTCACCATCGAGGGCGAACTGGCGGGCCGGCCATTGCTCAACCGGCCGGTTTTGAAGCTGCAGCCCGCCGACACCATCCTCCCCTACACCGTGGTGCACGTCGTCGTGGACGCCGGGGGCCGCGTATTTGCCCCGCCCGTGCTGGAGACGAAGGTCCAGCCGGGAACATCCACTTCCGCGGATGCCGATGCGCTCGCGGTTGCGGCTAATTTGCTCTTTAAGCCCCTCGCCCGAGTTCCCGGCCCCTCGCGCCCGGATTCGGCCAGCCTGACGCCCGGCCGGCTCGTTTTCCGCTGGCAAACCGTCCCCAAAACCGCGCCGGCGTTCGATGACCCTACCGGGATCCGATGACCATGACCCCCGATATTCTCATCTTCGCTTACATGGTTTCTTTGCTTGCCGCGATTTCGGGCCTGGCGGTATATTCTGAGATGCGTCGCAGACGCTTCGGGCCGTCCGTGGAAACGGACCGCATCTTCCGGTGTGGAAATTGCGGGCAGGTTTACACGGACGACGCGGATGTGGAACGTTCGCGCTGCTCGCAATGTGGCCGGCTGAATGAAGCCATTAACTTTTGAAAACCGTGCGGGAGCTCAACCCTCCCGCCAACCTTAGAGGCATAGACAATTATGGGAATGTGGATTGGTCGCAACCGAAAAGCCCGCGTCACCTACGGGTTTGATGAAATCGCGCTCGTGCCGGGCGAGGTCACCATCAATCCCAACGAAGTCGACACCAGCTTCAAAATCCCGCGCAAAGACGGCGGACATATCACGCTCAAAATTCCCATCATCGCCAGCGCGATGGATGGCGTCACCGACGTCAAGTTCTGCGCCGAAATGGGCAAGCTCGGCGGCCTGGGGGTCATCAACCTTGAAGGCGTCCAGACCCGCTACGAGAACCCGGCTGCCGTTCTCGAAGAGGTCGTCAAGGCGGACAAGGAACAGGTTACGACCCTGATTCAAAAAATCTATCTGGAGCCGATCAAGGAGGAATTGATCGCCCGGCGCGTGGAAGAACTGAAGAAGGCCGGTGTCCTGGCCGCTGTCAGTTCCATTCCCCAGAAGGCCGAGCGCTATTCCGCCATCGCCCAGGAGGCGGGTGCGGACCTGTTCGTGGTCCAATCCACCGTCTCCACCGTCCGGCACATTTCGACAGAGTACAAATCGCTCGACCTCGCGGCCCTGACCCGGAGCCTTGGCATCCCCGTCCTCATCGGCAATGCCGTGACCTTCGACGTGACCCTCGAACTCATGGCCTGTGGTGTTGCCGGCGTCCTCATCGGCGTCGGTCCCGGCGCCGCCTGCACCAGTCGCGGCGTCCTGGGTCTGGGCGTTCCGCAGGTCACAGCCACGGTGGATTGCGCCGCCGCCCGCGATGAGTATTTCAAGGATACCGGACGCTATGTTCCCATCATCACCGATGGCGGCATGAGCAAAGGCGGCGATGTTTGCAAGGCCCTGGCCTGCGGCTCGGACGCCGTCATGGTTGGCAGCGCCTTCGCCCGCGCCAAGGAAGCGCCGGGCAAGGGCAACCACTGGGGCATGGCCACGCCCCATGCCAACCTGCCCCGCGGCACCCGCATCAAGGTCGGCGTCAGCGGTTCCCTCAAGCAAATCCTCTTCGGTCCCGCCGACGTGGATGACGGCTCCCAGAACCTGGTTGGTGCCATCACGACCTGCATGGGCAACGTTGGCGCCGCCAGCATCCGCCAGTTTCAGAAAACCGAAATCATCATCGCGCCCAGCATCAAGACCGAGGGCAAGCTGTTCCAAACCGTCCAGAGCGTCGGCATGGGCACCCGCTGAAAAATGCGGCTTGAATTTTTAAAAAGAACTGGCATACGTTCCCTTGGATATCGCCGTTTATGAAAACTCAATCCCAGCCCACGACCCATCGCAAACTCGCCGCCGTTGTCGCCTTGTTCGCGCTCACGCCGGCGCTTGCCCAGGCCCATCCGGGGCACATCGGGGCCCATAGCTTCATCGGTGGCTTCAGTCATCCGCTCTCCGGCCTTGACCATATCCTGGCGATGGTCGCCGTGGGCTTGTGGGCCGCGCAGTTGGGCGGACGCGCCCTGTACCTCGTGCCCGCTGCGTTCGTCAGCCTGATGACTGTTGGTGGCGCCATGGGAATGGCCGGCATCCATCTCCCGATGGTTGAGACCGGCATTTTGGTGTCCATTCTTGTTCTCGGCCTGCTCATCGCCACGGCCGTCCGCCTGCCTGCCATCGCCGGCATGGCCATTGTCGGGCTGTTCGCCCTTTTCCACGGCCACTCGCACGGCACGGAACTTCCCGCCGCCGCCACTGGCGTCACCTACGCGATCGGCTTCATTCTCGCCACGGCTTTGTTGCATGCCTG
>DATMLG010000400.1:0-4670 GCA_035570675.1 Verrucomicrobiia bacterium
CCTGCTTCCTGCCGCAACAGTTACCGGGTCGCCGCCTTCACTGAGGAGGAAACGGCGCGCATTGACGCCCGTTGCCAGCAACTCAACGCCGGCTTCCGTCGCAGCCACGTCTATCTGGCCGCATCCGTCCGCGCCCTGCACACCATCGCGGAGCGGCGCGGAAACAAGGACGGCGCGTACCTGATCCCCGTGCCGCACGACACACGCCGCCGCGGCGCAAACGGGCCCATTTTTTCCAACCATCTTTCAATCCTCTTTTACCGCATCGAACCGAAAATGGCCGGCCGCCTCCAGGACATCCTTGGCGAATTGAGCCGGCAAATGACCAATCAGATTCGTGACAAGTTTCCGGAGTCCTGCATGGCTGCGCTGGACATGTTCAAACCCCTGCCATTGGGTTTCTACGTGCGTCACCTCGGCAAGCCGACCCGCGGGAAAATCGCCACGTTCTGCTTCTCTGATTCGGGCGAGACCTGCGCCGGAGTGACGGAGCTGTGGGGCGGCCGAATTGCGGACGTCACGCATCTGGTGCCGGCCTGGCGTCCGCCGGGGCTTACCATTGTGTTTCTGCGATTTGGTCGCCGCCTCTCCGCGCAAATTTCTTCCGTCGATGATTGCCTGAGCCCGGCCGAAGTGGAGGGTCTCGAGCGCGACATGCGCCGTGCCTTGCTGGAAGAGGAGGTGGCGTGAACGCTCTCTTCTTATCGGCCAACGCCTGGATAACCCCGTGAGCGATTCCTCTCGAACCGGTGCCTCCGCCATTTCCTGCGACGTGTTGGTGATTGGCGGCGGGCCGGCGGGCATCGGAGCGGCGGCGGCGGCCGGGCGCGCCGGGGCGAAGGTCGTGTTGCTTGAACGGTATGGATTTCTGGGCGGCCTCGCCACCACCGCGCAAGTGGGCACCATTTGCGGATTGTATCTGCGGGATGCAACGGGAGCGGACGCCACACCGGTCGCCGAGGGGTTCGCAAACGAATTCGCCTCGCGTCTGCAAACCGCCACCTGCACGAAACCCCTCCGCGTAGATCCCGGGCTTTGGGTGCTGCCGTACTCTCCGCCTGCCTTTGCCCGCGTGGCCGATAAAGTGATTTGCGACTCGGGAAGCATTAATTTGATTTTGCACGCAACGGTCGCTGGAGCGCGGGCTGAAGGTTCGCGATTGAAGGAGGTTCACGCGCTGGTCTGGAACGAATCGCTCGTTTTTCATCCGGCAACCGTGGTGGACTGCACCGGCGAGGCGACCGCCGCCGCGCTCGCGGGCGCCAATGCCGAAAACGGCGCAACGGATCAATCGCCGGCCCTGGTTTTTGTTTTTGAAAATGTGGATCCGGCCCTGGCGGAGCGCGGCCTGCTCGAAGTCCGCCGCGAACTACGCCGCGGCGTTCAGAACGGTTCCCTGCCCGCGCTCTGCGAAAGAATTTCCGTGGTTCCCGGCACCGGCTCCAACGGCCGTTTTGCCTTTAAACTGAGTTTGACCGCCGCGGACCCCGATTCCCCGCTCTGGCGGCAGGTCACCAGTTGGGAGCGTGAGGCCCGTGCATTGCTTGAACCACTGGCGCGATTTCTTATTGAAAATGTCGCCGCCTGCCGTAATGCGCGCCTCGACTCGGTTGCTCCCCAACTCGGCGTCCGCTCAGGGCGCCGGCTTCTGGGACGCGCCCGCCTGGCCGATGATGATGTGCTTGGCGCACGCAAATCGCCGCTCGGAATTGCCCGCGGTTGCTGGCCCATGGAACGCTGGGGCAACGGCCCGAAACCGGAGATGACTTATTTCGCCGAGCGCGATTACTATGAAATTCCGCTCGACTGCCTGCGTCCAGTAGAACTGGACAACGTGCTCGTGGCGGGTCGGTGCCTGTCCGCGATGACCGGAGCGATGACTTCGGCGCGGGTCATCGGCACCGCGATGGCGACCGGTTGGGCGGCGGGAACCGCCGCGGCATTTCTGGCGTCGGGCCGGCCGATCGATGACGCGGTTGCGCTCGTTCGCAAACAAATGAACGGGTGAAATAGTTGCGGCAAATCGAAGCCTTGACCCGGCGCGATTCGAAAATCTAATCTTCGCCAGATGAATGTATTCGATACGCTCGCCAAATCGGCCCGCCAATGGCCGGAACGCACCGCCATCATTGATGCGGGCGGGCCGCTGGATTACCAGACCTTGTGGCGCGAAGTGGAAGGCCTGCGGCTGCAGCTTGACCGGCTGAGTTTGACGGCGGGGCAGGGCGTGGGAGTGCGGGCGCGGAACGGACGCGCGTTCGTCGTCGCCGCCCTGGCGGCGCTAGGGTGCGGCGCGGTGATCATGCCGATTCATCATCAGATGAAGCCGGATGAATTGTCCGAAATGCTGGCGCGCGCGCCCTTGTGCGTGATTCTGGATGACGGCCACGGCCCGGCGCATCCGGGCAAAACCGTGAACCTCGATTCGCCGGGCGGCAAAGGCCTGCGCTTCACCCGGCTGGACGGCCCGCAACTGCCATTGGCGCCGGGAATCAAGGACGCCGCTTTTGTTCGCTTCACCTCGGGAACAACCGGCGCAGCCAAGGGTGTGGTTCTCACCCATCGCGGCGTGCTCGAACGCACCCGTGCCGCCAATTCCGGGCTGGGACTGACCTGCGAGGACCGGATTCTTTGGGTATTGCCGATGGCGTATCATTTTTACGTTTCCGTCATTCTGTATTTGGAAGCCGGTGCGACGGTCATTGTTGGCGCTGATTACCTGGCGGAAAGCATTCTCGACACGGCGGCGAAGCATCAGGCCACTTTTCTTTATGTGACGCCGATGCATATAAGAATGTTGACCGGCGAAGCGTCGGGCCGCGCGCTGCCGCCTTCACTCCAGCGTGTCATGTCCGTTTCCAGCGCACTGCATCCGCAGACTGCGCGGGATTTTTCGGCGAGATATAAGGTTCCAGTGTCGCAGGGCTACGGCATCATCGAAGTAGGTTTGCCCATCATGAACATCAAGGAAGCGGCCGAGCATCCCGAGGCGATTGGGCGGCCGGTTGAGGGCTTCGAGGCCATCATCGTGGATGATTCAATGAAGCCCGTTGCCGAGGGTGAAACCGGCCAGCTCGCGCTGCGCGGCCCCGGCATGTTTGAGGGTTACCTCAGCCCGCCCCGCAAGCGCGAAGAAATTTTGCACGACGGATGGTTTCTGACCGGCGACCTTGCGCATCGCAACAGCGGCGGGCTGATCATACTCGATGGCCGCACCACTTCCGTCATTCATGTTGCGGGACACAAGGTTTTTCCGGAAGAAGTTGCCGCCGTCCTGGATCAGTATCCGGCGGTTTTGCGTTCGCGGGTTTCCAAGCGGCCGCATCCACAAATGGGTGAAGTCGTCCATGCCGACATCCAATTGCGGAATGGAATGACCCCGACGACGGGTGAGGAGATACTTGCTTTCTGCCGCCGCCGTCTTTCCAGCCAAAAAGTGCCGCTCTCGTTGGATTTCGTAGCGGAAATCAGCCTGACCACCAGTGGAAAAGTTCGCCACGGCTGAGGGCGGTTTGGAAAACGGGAAGTTGGCCAACCTCGGGCCGGGGACTAAAAAAGTTGGTCAGGCCGCGACGCTTTGCTTGACGCGATTCTTGAGAAAATCCTGACGCCATTGCGCGCGCGAGGATTTTCCGTTGGCGTTGCTGCCCAGCGATTCCACAAACCACCATTCACGCGGCACCTGCCAGCCTGGGAGCCGTTGCAGCAGAAACTGTTTCAAGTCGTCCTGGATGCCGTTCCGGTCCGCCGAAACACAGGCCACGATGACATCCGTCCGGTCCGCATTTCCGCTCGGCACGCCGAAGACGAGGCATTCGGCGACGGCCTCGTGTTCCCGCAACGACTGTTCGATGGTCGCCGGGGAAACCTTTCGACCGGCCACATTGATTTGATCGCTGTTGGATCCGCGCAGGCAAATCATTCCTTTTTTCAACTCGGCGAGATCCCGCGTTTGAAAAATGCCGTGCCGTAGCGCGGCTTCCGGGTTGGGCCAGTAGGTTGAGCCCACCGCCTTGCTCCGCACCAGCAGAACGCCCTCGGAGTTGACCTCCACTTTTACGTTCTTAAGCGGACGGCCGACGGTGGTCTCGTCTGTCCGCGGTTTGGCCGTACCGTCATAGGCAATGCCGCCGCATTCGGTGGAACCGTAGAAATTATGGATTTTGATGTCGTGCTCGTCGAAGACGGCGCGTTCCAGCGACAACGGCAATGGCGCGCCTGCGGAGATGGCCAGACGCACGTTGTGCAGAATTGCCCCCGCCTTGTGCCAAGCGTGCCACAAAGCCGGCACCGCGGCCACGGTCAAATCTTCGCCGGTCCGCGCCGCGTTGCGCAGGACCTCCGGCAACGGTGACGGTGCGAGAAAAAGTGGAATGCCGTGAAGCAACAGCGGCAGCACCAAATTTGAAAAGCCGTACGAATAGGCCATCGAAATGACGCCGAGATTCGGCCAGTCCGGGCGCAGCCCCATCGTGGCCACAATGTTCGCGGCGTCCGCGGCCATTTGTTCCTCCGTGAAGGCAACGGCCCGCGGCAAGCCCGTGCTGGCCGGCGTGGTCTTGAGATGACAGCACTGCGGCAGCGAAGGTGAAACCACCAGGGGCTGATGATGCGCTTCCAGCGGGCAGACCACCGCGTTGCGGCGCCACGCGCCCAGCACGGCAATGATG
>DATMLG010000401.1:0-12812 GCA_035570675.1 Verrucomicrobiia bacterium
TCAGGAGAAAGTTTCTGAATGCGGCGAACTGGCGAAGCTCGCGGCGTCGGCCGGGGCCATTTATCATCTGGCGGCGGCGGTGGGGGTGGAGCTGGTGGTGAACTCGCCCATTCGCGTGCTGGAAACGAACCTGCACGAGACGGAGGTGCTGCTGGCGGCGGCGGGGGCCGCGGGCGCGCCGGTGGTGCTTGCGTCCACGTCGGAAGTTTATGGCAAGAGCCAGAAGGCGGCGTTCACGGAGGAGGACGATTTGTTGATCGGGCCGCCGCATCGAAGCCGCTGGAGCTATGCCTGCTCGAAGTTGATGGATGAATTTCTGGCGCTCGCCCACGGCAGCGAGCGGGGGCTGCCGGTGATCATCGTGCGGCTGTTCAACACGGTCGGCGCGCGCCAGACCGGCCGTTACGGAATGGTGCTGCCGCGGTTCATCGCCGCCGCGCGCCGCGGCGAACCGTTGCGCGTGCATGGCGATGGCCTGCAGACGCGCTGTTTCTGCCATGTCAGTGACACGGTCGAAGCGCTGGTCCGGCTCGAGGGCTGCCCGGCGGCGCGCGGCGAAGTGTTCAACGTGGGCGGCACCGAGGAAATCAGCATCATGGATCTCGCCCGCCTCGTGGTGGAAACCCTGGGCTCAAAATCGGCCATCGAACTCGTGCCCTACGCCGATGCCTATGCGCCGGGCTTTGAAGACATGCGCCGCCGCAAGCCGGTGGTGGACAAATTATTCAAGGCGGTGCAGTTCCGCCCCTCGACCCCGCTGCGCCGGATCATCGAACTGGCCTCCGCCTCCTGAAATGCAAAGGCGCCCTTGCGGGCGCCTCGGCAATTCTAAACTGTGAACTCGACCGGCTTACGGGAAAGAAATCGCGTTCGGGTACTGATTAATGTCCCCGGTACGAGCGAGGAAGGTGTGGAACGTGCCGGTGCTGCCCTTCTGGACGCTGCCGTCCGCCAGACCGAAGTTGCCGCTCTGGTTATGCATTTTTTGCGTCCAGGCATATGTGGTGGTACTCGAGGTTATCGTTGCTGGGAGTGCGGGATAAGTAGGCAGGGTTATCACAACACCGCCAGTAGGCGCCGTCTCAAGCGGACTGTAGCCGTAAGTGGGGGAAATGGGGGCAACACTGCCGCCCGCTGACAGGGTATAACTTGAGCAGACATTGCGGTCGCCGGACAGAACCATGGCCGGAAATGATTCATCGCAATTCATCCCCACAAAATAGGAGCAGGTGGTGTTGTTGAAAAGCGTGCCCAAGCCGTTGGCGCCGGCACCCGTGATGAAATCAGAGGGGATTGACCCAACTGGCCGGCCGTCCGAGGGACAGAGGGCAACCTTCGGGTTATTCAGCTCATTGGACATGACCTGGTAAATCTGATAAGTATAGTTATAGGCCTGTTGAGTACCGACAAAACCCGTGTTCCAGGCCACGTTCAGAATGTAGCCACCAGTAGTACCAATCGGAAATTGCGTGCTGCCGCCCGCGATCAGTTCCTGCGGATATTTGTCCCCGTAATCACCCTCCCAAGTGCGGTAGGCGATGCCGACCTGTTTCAGATTGCTCTGGCAGGATGCCTGTTGTGCCTTGGCTTTGGCACGGGCGAGTGCTGGCAACAGCAGACCCGCCAGAATGGCGATGATGGCGATGACGACTAGCAACTCAATAAGAGTGAAAGCCCCGATGATAAGCTTGCGCGTTTGTTTCATAAGTATGGTTCGTTGGGTGAACAGTGGCGAACTTTACTTTAAGCGCACGCTCTGTCAACCCGATTTGCATCTTTTTTCAGCACGACTGATGCCATCCGTATTTTCCCAATAAATCTGGCCTTTTCATCCTCTCAAAACGCCGTTTTAGAAAAATTTCACGCATTGTGCGTGGAAATCCCGCGCATTTTCGCCCCCGTTCAACCCTCTTTTTCACCCGTTTTTCCGGTCGGCCCGGCGTTGCATCCCGTTCCCGTTCTGATAGCCTCTCAGAATTATGGCGTTCGACTCCTTTCATGATTTCCTCCTGACGCTCGAACGCTCTGGCGAACTCCACCGCATCTCCTCCCCGGTCGCCGCGGAACTGGAAATCACCGAAATCGCCAACCGCGAGATGAAAAAGCCCGGCGGCGGTCAGGCCCTCCTTTTCGAGAAGCCAACCGTCAACGGCCACCCCTCCCCCTTCCCGCTCGCCATCAATACCCTCGGCTCCCACTCCCGGATGGCCCGCAGCCTCGGTCACGCCTCTGTAGACGAAGCCGCCGCGGAACTGGGCGCCCTCCTCAAAGCCAAACCACCCACCGGCCTCCGGGAAGCCATGAAACTCCTCGGCACCGCCTTCGATCTCCGCCACGCCAAGCCCAAATCCGTCGGCTCCGGCCCCTGCAAGGACGTCATCCATAAGTTCGACGCCCCACCCACCCGCACCGAACCCTGGCCCAAGGCCCCAGATATCAAGTCCGCATCCCTTCCAGCCTCGACCCTTTTCACGCTGTTGAATCTGCCCATTCAAAAATGCTGGCCCTTGGACGGAGGCCGGTTCATCACCTTGCCCTGCGTCGTCACCCGGGATCCGGACACCGGCGACCGCAATCTCGGCATGTATCGCATCCAGATTTACGACTCCCAAACCACCGGAATGCATTGGCAACTCCAGAAAGTCGCCGCGCGCCATGGCCGGCGCTATTACGAGACCCGCACCCGCATGCCCGTCGCCATATTTCTCGGCGGCGACCCGGTCTTCACCTTTTGCGCCACCGCTCCCCTGCCCGATGGCCTCGATGAATTTCTCCTCGCCGGTTATCTCCGCAAAAAATCCGTTGAACTCGTCAAATGTGAGACGAACGACCTTGAAGTCCCCGCGAACGCCGATTTCGTCATCGAAGGTTATGTTGACCCCGCCGAACCGCTTCGCGATGAAGGGCCGTTCGGCGATCACACCGGCTACTACACGCTGCCCGAGCCGTATCCCGTCTTTCACATCACCGCCATCACCCATCGCCGCGACGCCGTTTATCCCGCGACCATTGTGGGCGTGCCGCCGATGGAGGATTTTTACATTGGCAGCGCCAGCGTGAAATTGTTCCTGCCCATTTTCAAAATGAACTTCCCCGAAATCGTGGACCTCGCCCTGCCCGCCGAGGGCGTCTTCCACAATCTCGTCTTCGTCAGCATCAAAAAAACCTACCCCATGCAGGCCTATAAAATCATGCACGGCCTCTGGGGCATGGGCCAGATGATGTTCAGCAAATACATCATCGTCGTGGATGCCGATGTCAACGTCCACAACACCAGCGAAGTCCTCTTCCGCCTTTGCGCCAACACCGACCCGCAGCGTGACAGCATTTTCACCAAGGGCCCGTCCGATGTCCTCGACCACGCCACCAACGACATCGCCGTCGGGACGAAGATGGGCCTCGACGCCACCCACAAGCTTCCGGGCGAAGGCCATGCCCGCGGCTGGCCGCCACTCATCAAGATGGATCCCGCCGTCCAAGCCCGCATCGACCAGCTCTTCGGCAAATAATCCCTTCCGGCTCCTGCTCTTCTTCTTGATCTTCATTCCCGGTCACCTCTCAAAAAAATATTAAGCGTCGTTACCCGTCGTTACCCGTCGTTATCCGCCGGATTCGGCCTCGACTTCGTAGGAGACGAGGCGACGAGTCTCTGCCCTTTCCTTCGATAATCTGATCTTTTGCCTCACAGAAAAAATTGCGAACGTCATTACGCGGGAATATGCGGGAATATGCGGGAATCGGCCCGTTTTCGTCCCGCTTAATCCCGCATAAGCTCCCGCATAATCCCACCTTCGACCGCTTAACGCCCGCTTCAGCAAGTAGCCGCCGACGATAGTCGGCGCTAATTGTATCTTGGTTGCCAGGGCAACCCGCTGGGCGGTTTTGCGCCAGAGATTTCGAACGAAACGAACCTTGGCTGGGAAGCGCCCCCCTCTCCTTGGGGGAGAGGCCGGGTGAGGGCGAGCATCTTTTTTCACCGTTTCTTTGTGCGGAGAAAAAATTTTATCCGGTACCAGGCGGTACCAAGCGGTACCAGCCGGTTCGAAGCGGTACGACCTCATGCTCCGTGGCTGCGCTGGTGACAGCGCGGCTGACGTGAGATGGGTGCAGGCTACTCCTGCCGAATTCACATCACAATTCGTAATAACCATAATTTCAAATGTCTGGTTCAGGCCTTGATGGATTTCTGGCCTGCCTCCTGCACTGTCGCCTCGCGGGCTTTGGCGCCCGTCCGCAACGATGATCCGCCACCTCAGTTCGGTTGTCAAAAATAATTTGGTGACTTATCCCAATTGCGCGAGTTTTGCCCCTCCCCGATCCAATTTTCCGCGCGATGCGCGGCATCCTGACGGCCCCTTAGGGGCCGACGAGAATAGCCCAGGATAAGCGAGTCGGTGAGCGCCATCCTGGGTAAGGTTGCCCAAAAAGTAATCTCCCCTCTCACGCGTCCGCGCGTGGGAGGGGGAAGGGGGAGGGTCCGCGCCGGGGTATGAAACTGACAGCGCTTGAACACCTCGCCCATGCCCAGACCACGCAGCGAAATTCGACTCCCAGCAGCGATTTGTTATCCTGCGTTTTCAAGGCTTTTGCTCTCTCCCCTGGCCGCCTGCTGCTCGCATCGCCCAGCCCAGAGGGCGCAGTGTCTCGGAGGCTCGCTCCAGCCGCTGAACCAATCCGCGCAAATCCTGAACGGTCATATGCCGCCACTGCGGCTCAAGATTGCCGTCGCGCACGAACTCGCCGAGAAATAAGCCGTAGTGTCTTTCCTCCACCCCGCCAAGATAAGTCCAGCTACCGTTGGCGACGGCAGCAGCGCTCTCAAAGTCAGGTCCAAATTCAGTAGCAGCCGCTGCCAACTGCCGCACCGCCTCCGACCCGACGCCGCGAACTTGCGCGAGAGTCAGCAAAGCCCGGCAAATCTCCGGCAACTCGCGACGATCCATCATGAGGCGCGCAATGCCTTGGTCACCGAGGCGAGTGCTCAACACTGCGTCGCCCGCAGAAAGCAATGACAGTCGTAAACTGCCTCGCAACGCTGCAACCCGTCCGACTTCCAGCAAAAGGTCGTCTTTGAAAAATTCGAGGTCACTCATGTGTTCGATGTGAGAAGCAGGCTAACTTGTGATTAAGCGACAAGTGGTTCGTTGAACCAAATGCTTGATTCCTTCCTGTAAACCTTTCACCATGAGCCAATTATACTCGAAAACCACCGACAGTCAACCTTGAAAACGCGGTGTTTCAGGCAAGACCCGAGAGCAATGCCCGCGTTCCCCTTTCCAATAACCCTGTCCGCAAGCCCAAAACCGGTGACGCCCGGTCGGTTGTCAAATCCAAAGATGGCACGTGCAAAAAATCACCTTGCAAAAACTTGCGCCACGACCCGATTACGGCATATTGCGGAAGCTGGTTGGATAACATCCGGGTTAATTATATGAAAGATCGAAAACGTCTCCCCCTCCCCGTCCCCGTCTTTTCGCGGCTCGTCTTTCCTTTGGCCGCCTCTTTTCTCCTGGGACTCGCGGCGCCGTCCGTTCCCGCGGCGGGCGACAAGGCCGCCATTGAACCCCGCGCCGATGAACTGCTCAAGCGCATGGGTGATTACCTCGGGCAGGCCCAGTTCTTCTCCGTCAACGCCGAGATCTGGCAGGACATCGAGCTCTCCTCCGGTCAACGCGTCCAGGCCGATCGCACCGTCACGCTGCAAGTGCGCCGGCCCGACCGTTTGCACACCGAGGTCCATTCCACCCGGCGCAATCACGAGCTGTTTTATGATGGTGATGCCATCACTCTTTTCAATCGCGCGCAAAATTTCTACGGCACCGTTCACACCTCGGGCCCCCTTGATGATGCCATGGACGTCGCCAGCGAGCGGTTCGGCATCGCCATCCCGCTCGAGGATTTCATCCGGAGCGATCCGCACAAGGACTTCCTGGCCAGGGCCGTTTCCGGCGTTGACCTCGGTCCCGTCACCGTGATGGGCGTGCCGTGCGAGCACCTGGCCTTCACCCAGGACAACATTGACTGGCAGGTCTGGATCCAGGACGGCGCGGCTCCCGTTCCGAAAAAATTCGTCATCACCTACAAGGACGAGCCGGATTCACCCCAGTTCACCGCCATCTTCTCCAACTGGGATTTCACCACCAAACTGCCCGATTTCGTGTTCAAATTCGAGCCGCCCGCGGGCGCTGCCAAAATCAAGGTGCAGGAAATCAAGGCCGAAAACCAATCCCACAAAACGGAGGAAAAATGAAGACCGCCACTGATTTTATCCGGATGCCTTCGCTTTCCAAAACCGGCCGCCTGCTCGCCGTGGGACTGCCCGCGCTGCTGCTCGCCTTTCCCCTCCTTTGCGCCGATCGCGGCGCGCCGCGCGCCGCGGCTCCCCGCGCTGCTGTGGTGGATCGCACCAGCCATGGCAGCGTCCGGCACGTGGACACCCACGTCGTCCAGCGCCCGGCGCCGGCGCGACCCGAACCCGTGCGCCCTGAACCCGCGCGTCCCGTGGAAGTTCGCCCAAACGTCGCGCCCCGGACCGTGGTCGCACCGCCTCGCAACGTCGTTGTTCATCGCGATGTGGAGGCGGACGTGCATCGCGCGCATGTGTGGGATGACTTCGCCTTTGGCCGCCGGTTGCGGACGCTGCCGGTCGGTTTTCTAAACTTTCAAGTCGGCGGAGTGCCTTACTGGTATGACGACGGCATTTATTACCAGCAAGCCACCGACGGCTATCAGGAAGTGTATCCGCCCGTGGGCGCGGAAATTCCCGAACCGCCGGACGGCGCCATCGAGATTGATGGCGGCGGCGGCGAGGTCTATTACTACGCTGGCGGCGCGTTCTATGAACAACAGGCCGACGGCTCCTACGCCATCGTCCCCACGCCCATCGGCGTCGTGGTCCCCGAGCTTCCTCCCGGCGCCGCGCCAATCTCCATCAATGGCACCACCGCCTATCAGTTCAATGGCATTGACTACGAACCAGTCTTCGTAAATGGCGTGACCCAGTACCAAACGTTCGCCCAATAACCGGGGCGCAGGCCCGCCGGCGAACATCTTTTTCCACTTGACATACATTGTAATGCCATGTATTGTATCGCTATGCTAACCAAAGAACTCGTTGCCGCCTCCACCGAGCCGTTGATTTTGACCATTCTTTCCAATGGCGAAAGTTACGGCTACGCCCTCATTCAGGAGGTGAAACGGCTGTCCGGCGACAAAATCGAATGGACCGACGGCATGCTCTATCCCGTGCTTCATCGCATGGAACGCGAGGGCTGGATTGCCTCGCGCTGGGGCGAGGCGGACACAGGCCGCAAACGCAAATATTATTCGCTCAAGAAGGACGGCAAAAAGGCCCTGGAACGCCAGCGCGAACAGTGGCTCACCGTCTCCGGCGTCTTCAAACAACTGTGGAAGGAGCAATATGTTTGAGCTCGAACAATCCATCGCAGAATGGCGCCGGCAAATGCTCGCCGCCGGCATCAAGAGCCCTGTGCCGTTGGATGAACTGGAGCTTCATCTGCGCGACGATATCGAGCGCCAGATGAAATCAGGCAGAAGCAAAGCGGAAGCGTTCGAGATCTCGGTCGGGGGAATCGGGCCGGCAGGCCCGCTCCGGGCGGAGTTCGAAAAAGACGGCCATCTGGGCAAGGCGCGACAGCGCAAATGGGCGGGCATTGTTTTCGCCGCAATCCTTGGGCTTTATTTCTTGGCTGTTGCCTGCGTGCTGTTCAAAAACAATCTTACTTTCGATGAAAGGCTGTCGGGCTTTGCCTCGGTGGCAACGATGCTGGTGTCGGCTTTCATCGCCTGGAAAATTGCGCCCCGTTTTTTCCCCGTCCTCGCCAATTATGCCGTCCAATCGGCGATTGGTATTATCGGCTCCATTTCGGGCATGGGTTGGTTTCTGGCATTTGCCTGTTTGATTTTGCCCCGCGTTGACTTCACGCAAGCGCAATTGCTGGTGATGACATTGTGGGCGATTGTGCCGGTGATGTTGCTGCCGACGATTTCATTTCTGGTAATTGATAAAAGCGAGAGGCAACAGCTCACAACGGGGCGTTCGTGAATGGCAGAAGGCGCGCATATGTTCGATATGCAAAGTTCAATCGTCGGATGACGGCCGCAATTGCTGGCCGCGGGCCTCAAGACTCCCGCACGGGAAAAAGTTGACCGAGCCTGAAGCTTCACCCCGCCGGCGGCTGGGCGGACGTCCGGTCGTTCTTCAGCGTGGAAATGAAGATTAACGCCACGCCGATGCATATCGCGCTGTCGGCCACGTTGAACGCGGGAAATCCAATCGGCTGCGCTCCGCGCCGCTCCAGGTAGAAGTATAGAAAATCCGTGACCTGCTTGAGCACCAGGCGGTCGGTTAGGTTCCCAAGTATCCCGCCAAAGATCAGCCCCAGCGCGAGCTGGCCCATTTTTGTATGCACATCAAAATGCCGCCGGCTCTGGAACAACACGAACAAGGCGACCACGCCCACAATGGCCAGCAGCCCGTTGCGATTGGTGAACAGGCTCCATGCCGCGCCCGTGTTGCCCCAATGCACAAATTTGAAAAACCCGGGGATGATAACCTTCTCATCCACGTAAAGAAGCAGGTAATGATTGACCAGGTATTTGGTGATCTGGTCCACGGCAAAGACGATGAGCGCCACCACGAAGATGCGGCGGTCGGCCGTAAGCGTTGCCGCCAGCCCCTTGCGCGTCACCTGTGGAACTTCGTTCATTGGTAAATCTTAACTCAACTCATCCCGCCTGGCGATGCGGACTTCAACTGGCCGTTCGCCTTCAGGCCAAGGAACAACAGATACAAAACAAACACGTGGAAGCCGACCGACAGCCAGTCCCCGGCCGGCATGGCGAGCAACGCATCACCGGCGTACAAAACTATCCCCACGATGAAAGCCCAGGCATTGCGCTTGGACGCAAAAAACCCGAGCATGGCAAACAATCCCGCCACCACCGCGCTCAGCACAATTCCCACCCCGTTGCCACCGGATCCCAACTGGGCCGAAAAATAGTAAATGTATTGGGTCACCGCGAGCCCCACCAAAAACACGACGCCCTGGCCGGAGGCGGCTATGAAAGTGTTGATCAACGAAAGCACCGCTATCCAATAGAACCAGCGGGCGCTTCTCAGGGCCCGCCTTTCCAGGACCAGGTTGTTGCCATCGGCCGCAGGCGACCGAATCACCGATGGAGTTCGAACGCCCGGCGGAACCGCCGGCGGGACCGGCGAGGCCAGGCCCAGTTCCACGTATTGCGCGGCGGGCAGCCAGGAATTGGTGTCGCTCCGCCAGACTTGGGTTTCGCCCCCAATCCGGCCTTCGAGCACCCAGGACTTGATCTGGGCCAGCGTGACCGGCCCGTATTGCTGCCCGTCGGTGCCAATCATGGCGTAGGTGGTTTCCATGGCGATAGCAGATGTTTAGCAGGTGTTTTACTGGAAAACAGGGGCAGATTTAATCGAAACGCGGCCAAAAGGCAATCCATTTATGCCGCTGGCACCCGGCCGCCGTTAAAAGACTGAAAAATTGCCGAAATGCCTATTGACTATAACCCCTGTTTTGATAGTTTCTCCCCTCCTTTTATCAGGATTTAGATGAAAACGCATTTGCCGAAAATAAACGTGGACCAGCGCAAGTGGCATGTCATTGATGCCAACGGCGCGGTGTTGGGGCGGCTCGCCGTCCAGATCGCCGATACCTTGCGGGGCAAGAACAAACCCGTCTTCACGCCGCACATTGATGCCGGCGATTTCGTCGTGGTCATCAACGCCGAAAAAGTCGTCGTCACCGGCAAGAAGGAAACGGACAAGTTGTTCATGACCTATTCCGGGTGGAAGGGCGGCGAGGCCTACCGGTCGGTCGCACAGATCCGCGCGAAGCATCCCGAGAAACTCGTCACCCACGCCGTACGCGGCATGGTCCCAAAAAACCGGCTCGGCCGGAAGCTCATGACCAAGCTCAAAGTTTTCAGCGGCGACAAACATCCCCATGCGGCCCAGCAGCCCGCCCCGCTCGCCGTCAAAAAGTAATCGCAATTGATTTATGGCTGAAACCTCTGAAATCCTCGGCACCGGCCGCCGCAAGACCGCCGTCGCCCGCGTGCGCATCGCCCCGGGCACCGGCAAGTTCGTTGTCAACGGCCGGCCCTTCGAGAATTATTTTCCCACCGAGACGCTGCGGATGGTTGTGAACCAGCCGCTCGTCGTCTCCGCGCTCGCCGGCAAGATTGACATCCGCGTCAACGTCCAGGGCGGCGGCCCCAACGGCCAAGCCGGCGCCGTCCGGCACGGCATCGCCCGCGCGCTCACCAAGAGCGACATCAACCTGCGCCCGGCCCTCAAGGCCGAGGGCCTGCTGACCCGCGATTCCCGCAAACGGGAACGCAAAAAATACGGCCAGCCCGGCGCCCGCAAACGCTTCCAATACAGCAAACGTTGATCCTGTCCGCTTTCCCCGGCCCCGCAGGTTCAACTTGCGGGGTCTTTTGTTTTGGTGGACAAACAACGGGGACGCGGAATTTTTCCATTCCCTTTTTCCGCAATTCGTGTGTTTCTTATGAAAACTAAGATGGCCAGCAAAGTGAAGGTCGGCATCGTCGGCGCCTCCGGTTATTCCGGCGAGGAGCTCGTGCGCCTGCTGCTCGCGCATCCTTATGCCGAACTCGCCGCCGTCACCTCGCGCCAGTTCGCTGGCCAGACCGTCGCTCAGGCGTTTCCCAAGTTCGCCCATCAACCGGCCGCGAAGACCATCGGGTTCGCCGAACCCAATCCCGCCCTGCTCGCGAAAGAAGCCGAAATTATTTTCCTGGCGCTGCCGCATGGCGTCGCCGCGGAATATGCCACCGCCCTGCTCGCAAAAGGCCGGCGGGTGATTGACCTGAGCGCGGATTTCCGGCTCAAGGACGCCGCCGTGTACCGGGATTTCTACGGCCACGACCATCCCGCGCCGCAATTGCTGGCCAAATCCGTCTATGGCCTGCCGGAAATTTATCGGTCCAAGATAAAAAGTGCCGCGCTCGTCGCATCGCCCGGTTGTTATCCCACGAGCATCCTGCTGCCCGTGCTGCCGCTTCTGCGGGCTGGGTTGGTCAAGGCCGATGGCATCATCGCCGATTCCCTCAGCGGCGTCAGTGGCGCGGGCCGCAAGGCCGAGCCGGAATATTTGTTTGCCGAATGCAACGAAAGCGTCCGGCCCTACGGCGTGCCGAAGCACCGGCACCTCTCCGAGATCGAACAGGAATTGTCCGTCGCCGCCGGCGCGCCCGTTGTCATTCAATTCACGCCGCATCTCATTCCCGTCAATCGCGGCATTCTCACCACGCTTTATCTCACACCCGCCAAACCGGTCGCCAACGCAAAACAGGTAGAGGCATTCACCGAAAAAATCGCCGCCTGCTACCAGGCCGCCTACGGCAGCGAACCCTTCGTCCGGCTCCTTGAGGGCAAGTCCTTGCCCGACACCAAAAATGTGAACGGCACGAACGTAATTGAAATCGCGTGGCGCACGGATCCGCGGACCGGCCGGCTCATTGTGATGAGCGCTGAGGACAATCTCGTCAAGGGCGCCAGCGGCCAGGCCGTCCAAAGCCTGAACGTCATGTGCGGCTTTCCGGAAACCGCCGGGTTGATTTGAGTTAATCGTTCCCAAAAAAGATGAAGGAAAAATTCCACTCCGTTCCCGGCTCCGTCACCGCGCCGCAGGGTTTTCTCGCCGCCGGCGTGTTTTGCGACATCAAACGCCTCGGCACCGGCAAGGGTTCGAACAAGGGCCCGAAACGCGACCTCGCGCTCATCCTTTCCGAAGTGCCTGCGGCCGTCGCCGGGCTGTTCACCACGAGCCAGGTTTGCGCCGCGCCGGTCAAGATCAGCCTGCCGCGCGCGAACAAGGCCCGGGCGCAGGCCATCGTCGTCAATTCCGGCAATGCCAACGCCTGCACCGGCGCGCGGGGTTTGCGCGACGCCCGCGACATGGCCGCCACTGCCGCGAAGATTCTCCGCCTGCCCGCCGAGGACGTGCTCGTCGCCTCGACCGGCCGCATCGGCGTCGTCATGCCCATGCCCAACGTGAAGCGTGGCATTCACGCCGCCGCCAAATTGTTGAACGGCTCCCGGGAAAGCGCGCATCACGCCGCCGAAGCCATCATGACCAGCGACACGCGGGCCAAGGAAGTCGCCGTCGAATTCAAAATCGACGGCCGGCCCGTGCGCATCGGTGGAATCTGCAAGGGCGCGGGCATGATCCAGCCCGGCATGTCCGTGACCGGCGCGCGTCCCGCCGCCGCACCGGCCCTGCATGCGACCATGCTTGGCTTCATCACCACGGACGCCGCCATCGAACCGCGCGCGCTCAAGGCCGCGCTCGCCGAGGCCGTCGCCCACAGCTTCAATCGCATCATCGTGGACGGCGACATGAGCACGAACGACACCGTCGTCATCCTGGCCAACGGCATGGCCGGCAATGACCTGCTCAAGACGAAAAGCTCTCATCTAAAAACTTTTCAGGCCGCGCTCAATCACGTGTGCCTTGAACTCGCCAAAATGATCGTCCGCGATGGCGAAGGCGCGAGCCATCTCGTGACCATCCGGGTCAACGGCGCGAAATCATTCACCGACGCCGATGCCGCGGCGCGGTCGGTCGCGAACAGTTCGCTCGTGAAAACAAGCTGGTTTGGCGGCGATCCAAACTGGGGCCGCATCCTCGCCGCGCTCGGCTATTCATCGGCGCACATAGTCGAAGAAAAAGTTGATCTCGCTTATAGCGCACCCGGCAGTGCGAAATTGCTTTATGCGCTCAAACGCGGCC
>DATMLG010000402.1:0-14138 GCA_035570675.1 Verrucomicrobiia bacterium
AGCCGCTCGCGGCCATCAAGGTGAAGTCCGTGGACGGCGCGTTCCGGCTGGATCCCAGGGCAAAACTGCCGCCCGGCATTTCCGCGCAGGGCGTCACCGAGAATTTTTCTACATCCGCCCCCGTCTCACTCTACGGCAGCACGAAGCTCGCCTCGGAACTGCTCGCACTCGAATACGGCGAGACCTTCGGCTTTCCCGTCTGGATCAACCGCTGCGGCGTGCTCGCCGGGGCCGGGCAATTCGGGCGGCCCGACCAGGGCATTTTCAGTTTCTGGATCAATTCCTGGCTGCGCAAGCGCCCGCTGAAATATCTCGGCTTCGGTGGCCGCGGTTTTCAAGTGCGTGATTGCCTCCATCCGAATGACATCGTCCCCTTGCTCCTGAAACAAATGAAGGCCGGTCGCGCCGGAAAGCAGCCGCGCATCTGCAATGTCAGCGGCGGCACCGCGAATTCCATGTCGCTGCGCCAGTTGAGTGACTGGTGCGCGGCGCGTTTTGGTCCGCATCGTGTGGCAGCGGACGGCACCGCGCGACCGTTTGACATTCCGTGGATGGTTTTGGACTCAACCCTTGCCGCAAAAACCTGGGATTGGCGGGCGGAAAATTCCCTGGAGCATGTCTTGGATGAAATTGCCCGTCATGCGGAGCACAATCCCGAATGGCTCGACCTGTCGCTGCCATGAGTGAGCCTGCCCCGCAACCCGCTCCCGCCGCTGCCCCGCTCACCCTGCTCTCGGTGGTGATACCCGCGCGTGACGAGGAAGGTTGCATCGCCTCGACCGTCGAACATTTGCACATCGAACTCAAATTGCGCGAGGTGCCTCACGAAATCATCGTCGTGGACGACGGAAGCAAGGACAAGACGTGGCAGATTTTGCAAAAAATTTCCAAG
Organism: Verrucomicrobiia bacterium; assembly: GCA_035570675.1. Taxonomy (GTDB): domain Bacteria; phylum Verrucomicrobiota; class Verrucomicrobiia; order Limisphaerales; family Pedosphaeraceae; genus DATMLG01. Next base: position 893 of record DATMLG010000402.1, read on the forward strand.
GAGCTGCCGCAATTGCGCCCGGTGCAGAATACCGGCTTGCACGGTTTTGGCCGCGCCATCATCCGCGGCCTGGAAACAGTGAAGGGCGACGCGGTCGTCATCATGATGGCCGATGAATCCGACGACTGCCGCGATGTGGTCCGTTACTGGAAAACACTCAACGAAGGATACGATTGCGTCTTTGGCAGCCGGTTCATGAAGGGCGGCGGGGTCATCGATTATCCGCGCTTCAAGCTCGCGATAAACCGCCTCGCCAACCTTTTCTTGAGCGTGCTCTTTCGCATCAAGCTCAACGACACCACCAACGCCTTCAAGTGCTACCGCAAAACGGTCATTGACGGCTGCCAGCCGTTGATCTCGCCCCATTTCAACCTCACCGTCGAGCTCCCACTGAAGGCCATTGTGCGCGGCTACACCTGGACGGTCATTCCCATCACCTGGCACAACCGCCGCACCGGCGTGGCCTCCTTCAAGATCAAGGAGATGGGCAGCCGCTACTTTTTCATCTGCCTCTATGTCTGGCTCGAAAAATACTTCAGCCGCGGCGATTACCGTAAAAAATGAGCGGCACGGCGCATTGTGTCACAGTGGACGGATTGTGCCAACCCGGCCGAACGCGTTCGATTTTGCTCGTCAGCCAACCCACAGTGATTAATTTTGCCGCGTGACACACATGCTCAATGACGCGCGAAACCCGGCGGCCGCCAGGTTTTTGTTCTTCCTGCTGCGGAACCGGGTGCCGTATCTGGGGCGCCTTTGGGGCATCGTATTGGGCTGCGACATCGCCTGTAAAATCCCCAGGTCGCTCATCATGCCCCATCCCTATGGAATCGTCATTCACGGAGCGGCGGTGTTGGGTGAAGGCGTGGTGTTGATGCAACAGGTCACCATCGGCGCCCGAAACGTTGACGACAAGGCGCCGGTCATTGAGGACAATGTCTTTGTCGGAGCGGGCGCAAAGGTGCTGGGCGGCGTTCACGTGGGAAGGCATTGCACCATTGGCGCGAATGCAGTCGTCACGCATGACATTCCGCCAAACAGCACCGTCATCGGCATCAACCAGATCATCAAAACTGACCATCAACCGGTCAATCCGACGGACCGCGGTCCCCAGGAGACTGGATCGCAAGGCCGCCCGGTCTGATGAAAATACTGTTGAACTGCAACGTCCCCTTCCTGCTGGCGCACGGGGGCGCGCAAATCCAAATCGAGCAAACCAGGACGGCGCTCGAAAAAATTGGCGTGGAGGTTGACTATCTTCGGTGGTGGGATGATTCCCAAAAAGCTGATGTCATTCATCATTTCGGCAGGTTTTCGGCGCCGTTGATTCGGCTGGCGCAGGACAAGGGCATCAAGGTGGTCATGGCCGAACTCCTCACGGAACAAGGCTCCCGCCCCCGCTCCCGCATCCGGGCGCAACGTTGGGTTACGCGCCTCCTGAAGCTGGCCCTTCCCGGCATGACCGCCAGCGCTTTCGATTGGGAATCCTACCGTCTCGCCGATGCCTGCGTCGCCCTCACCGCTCATGAGGCGTGGCTGATGACATATCAATTCGACGCGCCTCCGGAAAAAGTCCACGTCGTGCCCAACGGCGTCGAGGATGTTTTCCTCGAAAGCAAGCCCGTCGCCCGCGGCAACTGGCTCGTCTGCACCACCACCGTCACCGAACGCAAGCGCGTCCTTGAACTCGCCGAAGCCGCCGTTCACGCGAAAACACCCCTCTGGGTCATCGGCAAGGCCTATGCCGATTCAGACCCCTACGCCGCGCGCTTCCTTGGACTCGCCAAACGCCATCCCGATTTGATTCGCTTCGAGGGCCCCATCCGCGACCGCATCCGCCTCGCCGAAGCCTACCGTCAGGCGCGCGGTTTCGTTCTCCTCAGCGCCATGGAAAGCCTGAGCCTTTCTGCGCTCGAAGCCGCCGCGTGCCAATGCCCCCTGCTCCTGAGCGATCTGCCCTGGGCGAAGACCGTCTTCCGCGACAGCGTCTCCTACTGCCCTGTCACTGCCGACATCTCCCGCACCGCTTCCGCTCTCCGCAAATTCTACGACGCCGCGCCCAACTTGCCGCCTCCCGCCAAACCGCTCACGTGGGTCGAAGTCGCCCACCAACTAAAGTCGCTTTACGAAGGCGTGCTCAAGACCTCGCGATAAATCTCCACGTGCCGCTTCGCAATGACCAGCGGATGATACTTCTCCCGCGCCTGTTCCTTAGCCGTCGCCGCCAAATTTTTTACCAGGCCGCGATCACTCAAAATCTTTTCCACGCCCGACCGCATGCTCGCCGCGTCCAGCGGATCAACAAAAACTCCGCTCTTCCCGTCCTCAATCAAATCCGGCAAACCGCCGACCTTCGCCGCCAGGACAGGCACTCCCGCCGCCATCGCCTCCAGCACCACCATCGGACAATTGTCCTCCAGTGACGGCAGCGCCAGCATCGTCGCATTCTTCAACCGCGCCTTCAGCGTGTCACGATCTGCAAAACCGGCGTACTCGCACCAAGGCCGCTTTGCCACCAAATCCATGAATTCTGTCGCGTACGGATTGTCCTTTTCCGCGCCGCCCAGAAAAACCACGCGCAACTTCCGCGTCGCCGCCAGCGAATCCAGCGCCTCAATGAACCGGTTCTGGTTTTTTCGAACACAAATCCCTCCCACGCAAAGTATCGTCCCCGTGTCGTCCGGTTCTGATTGCACCTCAAAAAACGTCGCATCCACCGCGTTCGGCACCACCCACATTTTCCGCGCCAGATCGCTCACCGCCTCCTGCGTGTAACGCGTGATGCAAATCACCCCGCGCGTCCGCGGCAGCGTTGCCTTCTCCAGTTGCGCCGCCAGCCAGAAAAACGAAAACGTCTTCGCCTGGTTCACCTCCGCGATGTTCCGCATGTTCCCGTGAATCGTCACCACGTTCGGAAATCTTGAAAACACCGCGCTGATCGCGCACTCCCGTTCCGTTCCCTGTCCGTGCACCATGTCCGGGCGGATCGTCTTCAATTTTCGCCGCACCGCGCGCATGCAGCCGTTGTAGGAGGTCCGCATCCAGCCAATCTTCGGCACATACACGCTGTGAAACCAGATGTTCTCCGCCAGCTTCTCCGGCGACTTCATCGGCTTCATCGTGCAACCCACCACGTGCACCTCCAGCTCCGGCATCAGCGCGAACCCCTGCAGCAATGCCTCCGGCGCGGCCCCAAACGTCGGCGTCGTGGCGCCGTAAGTTTGGTAGTGCTGACGATTGTCCGTCGTGACGATCGCGACCTTCATATCAGCCCTGTTTCCCCCCGAAAAATGCTCGTTCTCATGCTCGCAAACGTTATGTTAAAGCAAGTCTCATTCCGTTAAATCACGGCTTTCTCTGGAACACCCGGTTGTGTCCCACCCGCATTATCTCACGAAATCGCTGACTATCAACCTCCCGCGCCACTCGCGAAGGCCCCGGATGTCCCGCCGTCGCAAACAACGGCGGGCGAAACCCCGTGTCCAGGCTCGCATCGTCCAAAACAATGATCCCTCCCGCCTTCACGCTTTCTGAACACACCTCCCAATCCTGCCGCGCCACTTCGTAATCGTGGTTGCCGTCAATATACACCATCTCCCACGGCGTGGACCGGATCAGCGCCTTCGCCTCCGCGTCCGTCGAAAACGCCTTCAGCAACTCCGGCCGCGGCAGCGAAAAATGTTCGAAGTTCTCCAGCGTGTCGCGCAGATAATCCACATTTTCCAAATACTTGGAAACCGCGTCTCCCGCCGGCGTGAACGGCGACACCCCCTGCACCCGGCAAGTCACTCCGTTCAATCGCGACAACAACTCCGCGAGGCTCAGGGTTTGTCCGCGATACACTCCTATCTCCAAAAAGTTCGCCGGCTTGAATTCCCGGAACAGCAGAAACCACATCACATGCATCGCGTCCTCGTTCAACCCCCGGCGTCGCTGACGAAAATAGGCCCGATGCTCACGCACCTCCGCCGGCAGCCGCTCGTTGAAATACCGAAAACAATCCAGGTAAAACTCCGTTGGCTCTGTCAGGCTCCGCTCCCAGTCCGTGTGCGTAATCTCCGCCGAGGCTTGCTTCAAAACTTCCCGCTGCTGCCGGGCAATCAGCACTTTCAACCAGCGCGTCCTCAAGAAACCAGTGAGTGACTTGCCCATACGCTACGGTCGCGCCCCAATCAACTCCTCCAGCTTCGCCGCCGCCCGGCCCGACGCCAACAACTCGTCCGCGAGTTCCCAGCCCTCGCTGACCGATTGCGTTTTTCCGGCCACGAACAATCCCGCGCCCGCGTTCAGCAACACCGCGTCGCGCTTGGGCCCGCGATCTTCATTGCCCAACAACGCGCGGATCATCGCCGCGTTCGCCTGCCGGTCGCCCCCCGCCAAGTCCGCCAGCGCCGCGCTTTGCACCGGAAAATCCGTGTGCGCCAGCGACGACGCCGCAAACCCGCGCTCCTGGTAAAACTCCGCAATCACGTTTTCTCCCATCGTCGAAAGCTCGTCCAGCCACGCCTCGCCCACCCGCCCGCTCACCACCATGCCCCGGCGCAAGCCCAGCGCCTGCAACGCCTGCGCCAGCTTCGGACACAAATCCGGACTGGGAACGCCCACCAGTTGCGTGTCCGGCCGCGCCGGATTCAACAGCGGCCCGAGAAAATTAAAAATCGTCCGCTGCCCGCGCGCCGCGCACAACTTCCGCGCCCCGGCAATGTTCCGGAACGCCGGCCGGTAAAACGGCGCGAAGAAAAATGCAAACCTGTGCTCCCGTAGCGACCGCGCCGCCTCCTCCGGCGGCAGCTCGATTTTCAGCCCGAGCGCCTCCAGCACATCCGCGCTGCCCGTCTGCGACGTGATCGCCCGGTTCCCGTGCTTCGCCACCGCCACTCCCGCCGCCGCGCAAACAAACGACGCCGTCGTCGAGATGTTGAACGTGTTCAACCGGTCGCCGCCCGTGCCGCAGACATCCAGGATCGTGCCCGCCCGCGTTTCCGAGTCAATCGGCGGCACGATTCCCCGCGCCCGCAGCTCCCGCGCAAACGCGCTGATCTCCGAAACCGTTTCCCCCTTCCGGCCCAGCGCGCACAGAAAATCCGCCTTAAGCTCGTCCGGCGCCGACGCCTCCACCAGCTCGCCCACCGCCTGCGCCACCTGTTTATCCGTCAGGTCCTCGCCCTCCCCGAGCTGTGCATTCAACTGTTTCAACACGCGCATACTCTAATATCCGGCTCCGTCCCGCCAAAGCCCAATTTTGCCGCTAGCCGCGCTGAAGCCTTGGCGGCGGCGGGGGGGCGAAGGCGGGTCCGCGACCCTCTTTTCCAATAAAACCCTCCGGCAGATGCGGGAAATCAACCACTTACGTGGGATTCCCCACTTGGAGGGTATTGCTTCGTCAATGCCCTGACTTCTCTCGTTCCCCATGCCTCGAACCTTTTCCCGCCAACTCAGACGCGGGAAATCAACCACTTGCGTCGAAAAGCCGGTACATGCCTCTCAAGAACCTCGCGCTAGCGTCTTGGAGTGCTCCAGTCCTCTGGAGCTTTCGACATGGTTATGGATCCATGACCGGCCTCATTGCACTCCGGACTTCGAATTTCCACGGCCTCACGCCCCGTGCCCCGTGCCTGTTTTCTATGTTATCAAAGAACAAAAAAATCTTATGCGTCGATACCCGTCGTTATCGTCCGATACCCGCCGGATTCCCGCCTCCGACCCGCCTTTCCCGGCGGCTAACCCCGCCTCCAAAACCTCTACAGGCGCATTTATCCGCCGCCAAAGGAGCGCGGAGCAGTGCTCCGCGAGCAGCCCGCGCAACGAAGGGCCATGCGACCGCCAATCCGGCCCATTCCGGACTTTGGACCTTGGACTTTGGGCTTTGGACCGGGCATTTCGCCCCGCGCCCCACGCCCCGTTGCCAGTCCGGAAGGACCCTCACGCCCATGCCGTACGCAATTCTTCATAACTTTTATTAAATTGTCTCCGGCCCCTTTTATTTATTCAGGCCGACCTCCATACCGACACCAACACCCGCATCATCCGCCACGACCTGCCGTTTGTCAAGTCGCCTCAATTGGAAGCTGAAGGATTGGCCAGCTCCATGATCATATGATGCAGCCGAAGAGAAGGCGCATCCGTCCGCACGTGATGACTGGAACGATGCTGGCGAGCGTTGAATTCTGAAACAAGCAACAATTGTTGTCCAAGTTCACGCGTTAATTTATCAAACACATCGCTGGGCAAACCATGGACCAAGTAACCAATCATGCCGCCTTCACCGACAAACGGCCCGGCAATTCCCGCGACGAACTTCCCACGTACATCGTTCATATATTCTGCCAATGCAGCAGACGTTGATAAAACCTTCGCCTCAATCGGCCAAATCCAGCGTTGATTTTCCGCATGCACGAATCCGAGATCATAGGCTGGCGGTTTGGCAGATGGAGAAATCCGGTTCTCAAATTCGGGGATTTCATGTCCGGGACGTAACGAACAGAATCCTTCAGTATCACGAGCCCAAATTTCCAGAATTTCACCAAAGTGCAGGAAGGTGAGATTGCGCTCCAACTGCTCGATAGATTGAGTCATGTCCACACGCGACAAATGTTTATCCCGCAACTGATCGTAGCCTCGCCACAGCCAGTCGAGCACTAGTATTGAAATGCCTTCAGCCCATTGTACCGGCAAGTCTGCGTCAGCCGGATCGTCCGGCCAAAGCATCTCGCTCAGGGCGGGACGGCGGCTCATTTGTTCAAAGTCTTTCTCCCAACAGCTCTTAAAATGGCAACTGAAAGTTGGTCAGCATCGCGCATGGCCAAGGAACGTGTCCAATAACGTCGTTGATCCGGTTTTATGATGTAAAGACTGCGTACCCGCCCGGTCTCAACTTTGCGCGTGTGGAAGATGAACGCGACACGTTGAAACCCAAGACCCGCCCCGCTATGCGCGCGAACTTTGCGCTCCATTGAAGTTGCATATAATTTCCCCAAGGTCTCCATAAGACCTTCGGCTTCCATTTCCTCAATTCTCAGTGGCTCATGGCCCTGCCAGTCCAGATGAATGGCAACCATCCGAACTGGAAGCCGACGGCTGCCCACAGGCTCTTCAAATACCGTGGCACAGACATTCTTAGCCTTCCCAAAGGTGCTATTCACTACGCGTGTAAAATGGTGTGCGTAGCTAACTAACTCCGGTTCAACGCTGGCTTTAGGACCCGTCCGCGCGGTAAGCTCATGCCCTGGTCCGGGCGTTTTGCGGAGTGCATCACGCAATGTTGTGGTGAGGAAATCCTCAATGAGTATCCAGTCAGCCTTCGTAAGTTTGTAAACCCTCTTTGCCTCCTCATCAATAGCAGCGAATGAATCAAATTCCTTCAAGGCCTTGACGGAAGTGGGAGGCAACGGGACATCGAGCAGTTCATCTGCCAACAACTCTGTGATGTAGTGACCCATTCTGCTACTCGTCAGTCCGGCAAAATAGGTCGCTAATTGGCTATTGTATGCGAAACAAGCGGCCACGATGTTATGCCTATCGGTTGATACGTCATGCACAGTGACATAAGTCTTTTTGCAGATTACACCCCATTCCTTATCAGAGGATCGCACAATGGCAGCGCGGAGGCGACCTTCCTGGACACTAAAGCTCAATTTGATTAAAAGTTGTGGATTTTTGAACGCAGCAAAATCTGTTGAGCCTTTGTCGTCGACGCGTGGGTCATTCCACGCAAGGATATCGTCGGCGTTTAACTCTAAAAAAACGTCAGGAGGAAACCTCTTTGCCTCAAAGTACGGCTTACCACGGAGGTCGGGAAGTTTGGTTTCGACAACCGAATTCCCTCGTCGACTCTTGACGAGTCTACCATCTAAAATTTTCATTTTGTCACCAGGAATGACGCCCAAACGGGAGATCACGCTTCCATCGGACTCCAATTTATTTAGCGTTGAGAGTTGAGATAGACGCAGCGCCAGTGCAAGATCGCGCCGTGCTCCAATTGCCAATGCCGACCATACGATCGCTTCGTTGGCAGCTTCGTCGTGTGTAATCTGGTTTACATCCTGCGGTTCAATAACAAAACGATGTCCGGCTTGTTTATCCCTCAAAGGTTTCGGACACATGTAAAGCAGCGTCTGCTCCGGTGCGGGTTTCTGCCTGCCGAAAACGACCACGCAAGCCGGGCCGATAGCATTGGCAAATAATTCTCGGCGTATGGCGGAGAGGTTGGTCACTTCGTCGACTGTGTAGCTGAGGAAGAACTTTCGGCGGAAATCCCGCGCAGGTTCTGCCCTTTGATAAAGCAACGGAGCAGGTTGAATCATTGCTACCTTGCCAGTCTCATTCACCAAGGAGGCGCTCTTCGCAAGAAAAAGCGGGCCGATGTCGTGATTCGCCACGGGCCATCCGTTTTGTTGAGCCCACACTTCGGCTTTGGTTGCCGCCGCTTTCGGTTTTTTCAAAGACTTCTTCAATTTGTCTCCAACCGAAACAATGCTGACGTGGACATCGGATGAGTCTTTTATAGAACGATCACCCCACGGCGCATTTCCGATTACAAGATCAAAGCTACCCGCATCTTCTTGCGTGCGATAGCCTGGAGTTGATTCGTCAAAAAAATCTCTGGCAATAAGTCGAGTGCCGCGAAGGGGTGGAAAAACCTTTTCACGCTTGAGGTAATATTTTGGCTCAATCGCATCTGCCATTGCCAGATAAAGACTGAAACACGCAACTCGCACGGCTTCTTCATTTTTATCCACACCAATAAAATTGCGTGCAAGGATCGGTTTGAGGTCTGAAACAAGTGGGTCTTTGCCTTTATTCTTCCGTCGCCAGCGATGAATTAGGCGCTGGAAAGCCTTTACAAGAAAAATTCCCGAGCCGCATGACCCATCTAAAATTTTTAGATCCCATTCATCGCTACCCCAAGGCAAGACGGCATCGAGAACAAAATCCACAAGATGCGCCGGCGTGTAATACGCCTTGTCACGGAATTTCTCTTCGTTCAAAAACTCTTCATACACGCTACTGATGAATTCCAGCGGGATGGTATCGAAGGAGTATTGCGGCCAAAGCGCGAGCTGCTTGTCTTCCGAATCAATATTTCCAGATACTAGGTCTGCAAGAAGACGAAGACGTTTGCTGGTGACTGCATTTTCCTCTTCTTTCCAAGCTTGTTTACGCTCTGCGTCTGTTTGGTTTTCCTTTCCGGGAAACAAATCACCGTTGAATTTCTCATCCAGCCAGCGAAACAGTGCGTAAGTTTCGCCTTTGTCGGCGAGAATACTCGGGAGACCGTCGTGAACGCGACGGAGCTTTCCTTCACACTTGCCTTCGAGCAGGGGCTTGTCGAAGAAAGGGCGGCCATCGCTGTCCTTTCGATGAAACAGGAACTGCGTGAAGATAACTCGCGCAAGCAGATCGTGGCAATATTTCTCATGTATGCCGTCATCGAGCAACTCTCGTCGGATGTATTTGAGGTTTTTAAGGAGCAATGCGTCAGCCCGTCCGTTCGCTGGAAATTTAATTTGTTGTTCCTTTAACAGATTGCCCGTGATGAGACTCACCCAATGCAAAAGGTCACGAACAGAACGCTGCTCGGCAGTGCCGGTCAATGAAGCACCTTGTGAGGTCGGCAGCTCACAAACCAACCGTTGAGCGAGAGGCTCGTTTGGAGACTGACAACATGACCATGCAATTAAACGATGCGGCTCAAGAGTTATCAGCAACGCGGTACGAGAAAAATTCCATGCGAGACGGTGGGCCTCGTCCAAAACGTCTTCGCGAGCGCCAGATGGAAATTGGCAGACTACAGCTATGGGAGCTTCTGTGCTGTCCGAGTTTGGGTCGGCAGCGAGCACACCAGTTTCCACCTGCAAATCTGGGAAGCGGCGGCGCAGTGCTTCGCCGATCTTCTGCTTCGCAAAAGTGGCGTAAACACTTGCGCCAGAACCATCAGGATTAAATACCTGTTCAGGATGTGGCCATCCCAGTGAAGCGTGTGCGTCGTCAAGCAGCATGTTGTTTTATATCGGATTTAACCATACAAAGGTTCGATTCAACTTCCAAGCAAGTCCTTGCAATCAACACACTTATTATTGCTTTTGGTCAACCAGCATGATGCGAGAATTCCACCGTATCGAAAAGAGGTCAATTCTTGATATTTCCCTCCGCTTACCTTTACGCCTTCCTCACTTCTTTCCCACCCCGCCCGCCGCAAACCCAGTCGCCTCCTTGAACAGCCCCAAATCCTTTTCGCTCACGGCACCCTCAAAATATAAAACAACCGCGGGTTCGCTCCGATGGCGTTCGTAAACGCGAATTTCCCGCTGCCGTCAAAACTTCCGCTCGACAACACCGTCCAGTTCGTTCGCGCCGCCAGAAGATTGCTCGAGGTCAACACGTGATACGTGCCGCCCGGCCCGCTGTTGTTCACCCCGCTCATGATGAAATTCCCGCCGCTCAACGCCACATGCTGGATCGTTGGCGTCGCCACGCTGAACGTAAACTTGTCTGCCGCCGTCACAACCGATGTTCCATAGCCAAATATGGGGTTGTTGACGTTCGCGCCGGGACTGTCGCTGACTTCATCCACTTCGTTGGTTCCCGATTGCACCGTCACATCCACCGTCCCGGAACCGCTCGGCACTGTGACCGAAATCTGGCTGTCGCTTAGCACATTGACCGAGCTGGCGGCATTGGTCCCAAAAAAAACCGAGAGACGCCCCGCCGCGCCGGAAAAATTCTGGCCCTGCACGGTGACCGAGCCGCCGGGCGCGCCGTTGGTGGTATTGAAGCCCGTCACCAGCGGCGCAAGATTGACCACGTCGAAATTGCTCGCCCGCAGTTGCGTCAGCCCGTCTTCAATGTCGTTCAGGTCCCAGGTGTGGGCGATTGCGTTGTTGGTGGTTTGCGAGGCCGAGGTGCCGGTGACATACATCGCGCTGCCGATGTCCGCGAGGATGAGCCCGTATTGCTGCATCGCCCGCGCCACGTTCTGCGACTGCGGACCCATCGTGCTGATGAGACTGTTGATCGCCGGCGTGTTTTTCAGGCGCAATCGCGCGCCCAGCGGCACGTTGTTCGCGCCATGCAAAGTCGAAACCATGTGCGAAGCAGGATATATATATTGTGGGTTGACATCGCCGGAGGGCAGCGTCATGCGCAACGCATGGTTGATGGCACCCTGGCCTCCCTGCGCCACGCTCAACCCCTCATCCGGCCGCACCAATCCCGCCAGAATTGACAGTCCCGCCGCGTCCGCGGACGTGTAGCCCAGGACGCGGAAGCTGTTCGTGTTAAAATTCCAGACCGATTCCTGGGCGGCATGCCATTTGCCGTCAGTATGCGAAACTTCATTGAACGTGAGCGGGTCGGCCGGCCGGCATGCTCCGTACAGCTCGTAACCGATGTTGTTGTCCTCGTCCCAAACAATCAGGTGCGAGTCGCCGCGCTGGCCCGCGTTGTAACCCGCGCCGTTGGGATTCGGCCCGTTCTGATAATCGCCCTCAATCACCGCGTTCGCCGGGATCGGCACCGCCACGATGTCGCTTTCGTCGGGATAATTGTCGATGACGACGTTGATCTTCGCGGTGGTGTTGCCGTGAACGACGTTGTAAGGAATGCCGTACAACGGGTCGGTCCCGTTGGTCGGACTGTCCGCTCCCCAATCCGGGTGGATGGTGATCGAACCGCCGATGTGCGAAATGATGGCCGCCGAATTCGTCGCCACCGGAGCGTTGGTGATGACCTGGTTCCAAGCATAGTTCGTGGGATAAAGCTGGTCGCCCAGCAATGAAGCCATCGCCGGACAGACCGGCCCCAGCACCGCGCCCGCCGCCAGCAATGCCACCCGTTTCCTATGCCGCTTGATTTTGCCCATTGCTTTAACTTTTCGAGCATCATCGATGCCACCGATCCACCCACGAGAGGACAGTTTTATTAAATGGCCTTCATACTTCGTGTGCGAAGTATTCGATCCAACATGGTCGCACACCGGCCGGGAAGCAAATAAGATTGGGTCAGGTGAAATTCGGAGGGACTGTCCAGAGCGGCTGGCCGAGATCCTTGTCCGCTGCGGGTCCGGAAACATAAGGCGACACAATGCCCGGCAACACTTGAACATCAAAAATTTCTTCCACTCCCGTGTGAAATTCCAGATGCGCGGCGACGGATCCGGTCCGCAAATCAACCACCCAAAGCCCGCAACGCAACTTATCGCGCTCAGCCACGATGGGAACTCCTTCCAGCGTCGGCCGCGCCTTGGAAAGTCCAACGAACGCATGACCGCCGTGAATGGCCAGGCCCCGTGCCACGCCCGGCACGGACGCAACCACGGTCACCTCACCGATCTGCGGATCAGCCACGGCCAGCTCGCCTTGACCGGAGTGGAGAAAAAAGATTTTCTCGCCTTCGACCCGTGGCGAGTGCGGCAGCGACAGCCCGCGCGTCAGCAGGCGTCCGCTGGGCACCTCGATGATACAGCCACCGTTGAGCTTCAAAGCGCGCCAGCCGGACGGCGTGTCTGTTTCCGCCAGCGCCGTGACGTAGCGCGGTTGGCCGTTGACGACGGCCACGCCGTTGAGATGGCAGCGGTCTTCCGGACGTAATGCGGTTACAAACGGCGGCCGCCAGCGCGGCGCAAAACTGTAATGCGGATGCAGCGCGGATAGGCACGAGAAGCGCGTATTGACGATCCAGAACTCGCCGCCGCCGGCTCCCCCGACCCATGCGGCTTCGTGCGCATGGATGTCATCCGTGAAGTGCGACGTGCGCGCCAGGAAACACGCGTCATGTTGTCCCGCGGGCTGGAGCTTCGCGGCGATGTCCGGGGCATCCCGCAGGAACCATACCTCCTTCCGCGTGCAGACGGCGATGGTTCCCGGCTTGACGGCAATGCCCATCGCCCGCTCGAATTGGTGAAACGTCAGCGTTAGCCGCCCTTGCCGGGCCGACACCACCACCAGATGCCCCGTCTGATAGGTGGAGATCAGGATCGACAAACGCAGTTGCGTCAGGAGCGCGGGCAGACTGTCTGAGTTCGAACACCGGATGTCGCGGTATTCCTGGACCAGTCCGGAGGCAACCGTAAGAGCATCATTCATTTTATGTAAGCGCGCTTTCGGTCTCTCTCGCCCCGCGAATTCTTGAGCGGGGAGAGTTGGAGAGAGGGGCCGCTTATATTTTATTAACAAGCACAAATGTGGCCATATCAAGAAGCGCCCCCTGGATTTGGTTCGCCAACCACTTCTTTGCGGATCTCTTCGCG
>DATMLG010000403.1:0-22302 GCA_035570675.1 Verrucomicrobiia bacterium
GGTGTAACTAAAAAGCGGCTTGGACTGCCTGATGGCGCACGGCTCACAAAGTGTTATTTTTTCGACGCTTTCCGGCAATGAACCCTGAATTTGTGGCTGGCTTTCTCGGGGGCCCCGGCTTGACAAAACCTCGGGCAGGCATGACTTTGGCGGGCGCGAAAGAATGGATGTGAATTAGCCCGTTATGATTAAATTATTGAGGATGGCTTTTTGCGCCGTCACGCTGGTCGCGTTGGTCATATTGGCAGGGGCAGCGCCACCGTGCCGGGCCGGTGGAACGGTGGTGGCTTGGGGCGCGGGACAGGTTGTGCAGCCAATACCATCAACCAATCAGGGGCAATGTATTGTACCCGCAGGCCTCTCCAACGTTGTTGCTGTGTCCGGTGGGTTTTTCAACAGCCTGGCACTAAAGGTGGACGGTTCTTTGACCAATTGGGGTGACAATTCACTCGGGCAGGGAGGATTTCCATCTGGCTTGGGCAGTTGTGTGGCGATTACGGCCGGCGGGTTCCACGAGGTGGCATTGGAGACGAACGGGATGGTGGCAGCATGGGGTGATGGATTCTACGGGCAGACCCTGATTCCCGACAACCTTTCCAATGTAGTGGCCATTTCAGGCGGGTATTATCACACTCTCGCCTTGATGAGCGATGGCACCGTATCGGCCTGGGGGACGGACACAAACAGCATCGGCATGGATCCGAGTTACGGCCAGTCGCTGGTTCCGGCCGGGTTGTCGAATGTGGTGGCGGCGGCGGCGGGAGGGTACCACAGTCTGGTATTGAAGGCAGATGGGACGATGGCCGCCTGGGGTGACAACAGTTATGGTCAAACCAATGTGCCGCCGGGATTGAGCAACGTGGTTGCGATTGCAGCGGGGGGATTTCACAATCTGGCACTGAAAGCTGACGGGACGGTCGTGGTCTGGGGCAATAACACTGATGGGGAAACGAACGTGCCCGCCGGACTGAGCAACGTGGTGGCGGTGGCGGGGGGCTACACTCATAGTCTGGCGCTCCTGGCCAATGGCACGGTGGTGGCCTGGGGCGCAGGGCGGACAAACAGCCCGGCCAGCCCCAACAATTACGGTCAAAGCACGGTGCCGGGGAGTTTGACTAATGTCGTGGCGATCGCCGCCGGCGCCTGGCACAGCCTCGCGCTGGTGGGTAACGGGCCGCCGGTTTCGCAGGTTCAATTAATGCATCCAGTGTGGAACACAAACACCTTTACTGTGTTGGTGCCGGCACGGAGTGGCCGGGTCTATCGCCTTGAGTACAAGACGGCGCTGACGAATGGGAATTGGACGGCACTGCCGCTGGTGGCGGGCGTGGCGGGCACACTGCAATTAAGCGATCCCACCGCGACAGGGACCATCCGATTCTATCGCGTTCGACAATGGTAATGTGGGGATTGGCGGCGATGCCAGCCGGATTTACTCAAACTGCTGGATGAGATTAACCTGGGTGGCTGCGGAACGAGCGAGCAGGTCAATCTGGGCGGTTGTTTCCGTCACCTCCACCACCCTGCTTCGGGTGAGGTTCAACCGGGTGCAGCCCGACTTATCTGCATAGGCGATGAGTTCGGAAAGAGCGACGTTGAACACGACGGATTCCTGAGTATGCCTGCCCGGCGCGAGGGTCAGGCGGATGACGCATCGTGGAGCGGGTTCCGAAAGTGGTGCGGCCACCGAAGCAGCTGCCAATGGCTTGGGTTCCATGGCAAAAAAATACCGGCTGAATTTTGCTTATCAAGCCGGATTTTGATGCGGGATTTGGAGCGGGGTCCGCCCTCAACGAATAAACCAGTATTTAGCAGGGAAATGAACTCAGAAGGGACGCTTTTTGACCGGAGATTTCACGGATTTTTTTCGCCACCCATTCGCGCCATGAGTGCGATTCACGGTTCGAATTCCCCGTCGGCCACTGAACAAATCTCGCGACCGCGGAAAATATGCTTGCCCGGCGACCGGCATTGCGAAATCATGCGCCACGCTTGTCACCCAAAGGTAACATTGCCGATGCAATTCGGTAACATGAGGTTTCTAGCCTGACCGGTCTCGTAAATAACCACGAAGCAAACATGATGAACCGTCGAGCGAAGTGTATTGGCGTCGGGCAATTCGGAAAATGGGCGATCGGCGGCGCAGGGGTGTTGGCCTCTCTGGCGCTGGCCGGTGGCGCGTCGGCGCAATCTTCCGATCCCCTGTTAAACGCCCTGATCAAGAAGGGGATTTTGACCGAAGACGAAGCCAAGAGCATCAAGGCGGAGGCCGACGCCGCCCAAAGCAACAACATCCCGGTTATCCCCTCCAAGTGGAAGATCAGTGATGGCATCAAGTCGGTTGAATTATTTGGCGATGTACGTTTTCGTTATGAGTACCGCTCGGCCTCGGATCCAAGCGGAGGCTTTCTTGCTATGAACCGCTATCGTTACGCGCTGCGGTTCGGCCTGCGTGGTGATTTGGCGGATGATTTTAATTACGGTTTCCGCTTGGAGACAGCAGCCAATCCCAGATCTCCCTGGGTGACTTTTGGCAGTTCCACGACCGGGGTTCCCTATCAGGGGCCCTTCGGCAAATCCACGGCGGGGGTCAATGTCGGCGAGATCTATCTGGGCTGGCACCCGGAGGATTGGTTTGACATCACCGTGGGGAAGATGCCACAGCCCCTCTACACAACCTCGATGGTTTGGGATACTGACATCAACCCGGAAGGGTTGGCGGAGCGGTTTCATTACAAAGTCGGTGAGGCAAACTTTTTTGGCAACTTCGGCCAGTTCATTTATCAGGATACCGACCCAACGAGCCTGTCCGCCACCGGGTTGGTGCCAAGCATCCCTTCGGGCCAGGGCACACGCATACCGGTTCTGCTGGCGTGGCAGGCCGGACTGGTTTACCAGATCGAAACCAACATGTCGTTCAAGGTGGCAACCACACTTTACAACTACACGAGCCATGGCCAGAACACGGCCCAAAGAGTTCCGCCGCTTCCGGGTAATCCGCCGGCGGTGGTCGGACCGGGCTTTTCAGATACATTCGTCGGCGAAGGCTCGAGTTTGAACGGCGCCATTACGCCGGCGCCCTATTCCGGTTACAGTGGTTATCCGAATGGACAGTTCTCGGGTTTTACCACAGACCAAACGGGTATCAACGATCTCTTGATTGTGGATGTGCCCTTCGAGTTCAACTTCAAAATCTCGACTCTCAACGCCAAAATCTTCAGCGACATTGCGGAAAACTTGAACGGTCACGAGCGGGCAAACGCGGCGGTCGCCGCCGCCGCCGCGCAAGACGGCCTGACGATACCGCTTCACCAAAACCAGGACAAGGCGTACCAATTCGGGGTTGCCATTGGCCAGCATGACGGCCTGGGGTTGGTGTATGGTTCCACTCTGAAAAAGGGCATGTGGGAGGCGCGGGCTTACTGGCAGCATATCGAGCAATACGCCTTGGACCCAAATTTGCTGGACTCCGACTTCTTCGAAGGCCGGGGCAATTTGCAGGGGGTTTATTTCGCGACGGCCTATGGCCTGTCGGACAATATCATCGCCACGTTGCGGGGAGGTTATGCCCACCGCATTGACCAACAGTTGGGGACCGGCGGCAGCAACCAGGACATGCCCTGGGTTAATCCGATCAACCGGTATGAGTTGATGCAAGTCGATTTGACCTACCGGTTTTGAGCGGGTTATGAAGAGGCCGGGCGCGGCCGGCCTTCGAAATGCCTTCACGCGCCACACAAATATGATCGTGGCCACAAATCCCCGCGCAATTGAACCGCCACTTCGCTGGAGATGTTGCGATTGGTTGCGGGCCGCGCGGTTCAGTTTATGCCTGATTTCAGTCCTGCTTCCGTCAATTGCCGCGCGAGGACAGGGGGCGTTGTTCAGCGCCCTCTCGTTGGACCGGGCCATTGAAGCAAATACAAATGCTCCGGTTCAGACGGCCCCCGAGGGACATCATCTGGGTCCCGTACCGTTCTCCTTGGGAGCTTATATCAACGCCTCTTACAACGATAATATCAACGAAACCCAGGACAACCGGGAATCCGACATCATTCTGGGTGCGGGGGTAAATCTGGGCGTTTCCTGGGCGCCCACCGGTCAGTCTCAATTACAACTCGGCTCCGGCATCGGCTATGATCGTTACTTGAAGAACGCTGATAATAGCGGCCTGATCGTCACCCCGGATTCCTCTTTGATTTATTCGTTTACATTGGAGGACGTCAAGGTCACTCTTTTCGACCAGTTTAGTTATACCCGGGAGGTCGTATCAGAGGGTGCCCTCGCCAATGTAGGAGTCTCGCCTCAGCTGGATAACACCATTGGAACGCGCGTGGCGTGGAATCCAAACCAATGGACGTTCCAAGCCGGCTATAGTCACGAAATTTACATATCTGACCAAGGCGGGCAAGATCTGAGTCGTTCCTCGGAGTATTTCTTCACCAGGGGTGGCTGGCTCTTTGCGGAAGGAACCGAAGCCGGGTTGGAGGCCAGCGACAGTCTGACTTCCTACGAGGTTGAAACGCAGAACAACAGTACCGGCATCAGCGTGGGCGCTTATGCCAACTGGCAGTTGCTGCAATCACTCAACTTGACCCTGAGGGGAGGTCCCACATTTTACACTTTCAATTCGGGCAACGGGACCGCAGGTACCCCTGACCTGTTGTCCTACTATGTCAACCTTGAAGCCAGCCAACAGCTTACCGATTTTTTATCGCACCAGCTCAGTATTGATCGCAGCGTTCAACCGGGCTTGAACGCCGGCAGCGCTTACATCGAACAGCTTGTTGCCACTTATTCGGCATATTGGGCGCTCACGCCGCGAATTCGTTTGGGAACGACCTTCACTTACGAAAATGGCAGCCAGCCGTTCCCGGTTGTACTGCCCGGCGGACTCATGTCGCAATCAATCGAACATTACGAGCTTTACGGTGTGCAACCACAGATTTTCTGGCAATTGACCGACAAGTTTTCCGGGAGTTTGGGGTACAGCTATTGGCTGAGGCAGTCAAATGTTGACGGTCGCAATTACCTGCAAAACTCGGTGACATGCGGTTTTGTTTACACATTCTGATTTTTTACAGTGATCAAACCGCCAATCTTCCTTTTTAAGATCGTGATTTCATTGGAACGGGCAGGATTTGCGGCTTGATGACCGGTTAAACTCGTGGTTGGCTGGAGTAGCGGTACGACAGTTGAAAGTGTATGAAATCGTTGGATAATAAACCCCGGCAGTGCCGCGCGGCGCGATCTCAACCCGGTTTTCGTTGTTGCCTCGGGCTGATGGCGGCCGTCCTCATGCTGGCTGCCCTCGCCGGCTGTCAGGCAACCCCTCCCGCAGGCTCCCCCAATTCCGCGCCGATCGTTTCGGATCCGGGGACGGCCGATTACGCGACCAACCTGCTGCATGAAGGTGACGTGATAAGCATCACTTTTCAATACTCTACGAATTTCAATGCTGTCCAGAAAATCGCCCTGGATGGCTTGCTGAATCTTGATTCGGCTGGAGCGGTGAAGGCGGCCGGCAAGACCCCGCTCGAACTGCAGGTCGAACTGGCAAAAATTTACAAACTCCAGACCCAGGAGGACTCGGTGACCGTAAAACTGATTTCGGCTGTGGCCAGTGTTTATGTTTCGGGAGCCGTATTTCGGCCCGGGAAGGTGGTGATGGAACGCCCGCTGACGGCCATGGAGGCCATCATGGAAGCCGGCGGGTTCGATCCCACCCGCGCCAAGCTGTCACAGGCCAGTGTATTGCGCATCGAAAACGGCAGGCAAAAGGTCTATCGCATTGATCTCCAGAAGGTGCTCAAAGGAGAGGAGGAAATTCCTTTTTACCTGAGGCCGTTTGACATCGTCCATGTTCCATCCAAAACATTTAATTTCTGACCGAAGCTTCGAAATCGGTGGACAGAACATTCACGGCCTAAAATGACCCAAGAACCAGGCATTATATTGCCGGGATCAGCAGCATGGTTTTGTGTGCGGACATTGCCGAAGCACGAACACATCGCGGCGGCTCAACTCCGGCAGCAGAGTTCCGACGTGGAGGTGTTCCTGCCCAGGATCCGATATCAGCGGACCACCCGCCGCGGCCCGGCCTGGGTGACGGAGGCGCTGTTCTTGAATTACGTTTTTGCCCGGTTTGATCTGGCAAGCCGCTTGCGTCAAGTCCAGGCGGCTCGGGGAGTCCGTGGAGTGGTACACTTCGGCATGCGATGGCCGACCATTCCGCACGGAGCGATCGCCGAGCTAAAGGCTGCCATGGGTGCTGATGAGGTGAAAACGCTTTCACAGGAGTTCCAGCCAGGCGACGAGGTCGAGATCGCAGGCGGGGCTTTTTTTGGACTGCGAGCTGTCGTAACGCGCGTCATGCCCGGGCGTCAACGGGTTGCCGTATTGCTGGATTTTTTGGGTCGGCAGACAACGGTCGAATTGGACCGCGACCAGTTGGCCCAAAACCGGGAGATTCGCGGCGAACCAGAACTCACCGTGGGGAAAGCGGCTTTGAAACGGGGCGGTTAATCCCCAACCAACGGGTATCCAAGATCTTCGTTACCTGCGTCGGAGGGTTGATGCCCAAATGTTTCTCTTGATCCAGTCGCTGCGTTTTTGGTTGTTACACGAACGTCACTTGCCAGTTTCTTTTCCTACACATTAAATTAGACATTGCGTTAATCAGACCGCATCCATGCAGTAATCATTTATGAACGGCTTCGTCAGGAAAACTTTGATATTTGTGATTGTGATGGCGGTTGTGGCCGTCACCGGCTGGGGCGGGCGAAAGGCCTACAAGAAGGCTACGGAGCGTCGTCTGTTGGCGGAGGCAAGCCAGTATCTCGGAAAAAATGATTTTCGCAACGCGGGCTTGTGCTTGCAGCGGGCACTCCAAGTCAATCCCATAAGCGCACCAGCGAGCGAGTTGACCGCCGACATGCTTGAAGCCGGCGGCGCGCCCGCAGCGCTGAGCTGGCGGATCCGCGCTTTTCAACTCCAGACCAATAACATTGGATATCGCTTCGCCTGGGCGGAAACCGCGCTCAAAATGCAGGACCTGCGTGGCGCCGCACAAGCTCTCAGCGGTTTGGATGAAAAATCGAAGTCCACCGCCGCCTTTCACAAGCTGGCGGGAGCGCTTGCTTGGCAGCTCAAAGACGCCGCGGACGCCGAACAACAATATGTGGAGGCGCTCCGATTGGAGCCCAACAATGAAGCCACAGTCTTGAACCTCTCCACAATCCGTCTCGCGTCCACCAACAAAGTCGTGGCGGATGCGGCCCGTTTGATGCTCGAACAGATACCCACCGACTCACCGGTGCGCCCCACCGCCCTGCGGTATCTGGCTGCGGACGCCGCTGTGCACGGGCGTTTTGACCAGGCGGTATCCTATTCCCAAGCGGTAATTTCTGCTCCGGGAGCAACTTACACCGACAAGATCGCGCACCTCCAGTTGCTGCTTGATGCAAAGTCCCCAGTTTACAACAACTGGCTGGCCACCCTCGAGGATGACGCGAAACATTCCCCCAATCACGCCTACAACCTCGGCCGTTGGATGGCTGTGCATGAGAATCCATCGAATGCAGTGCGTTGGCTCCAAAGCCTTCCATCCTCAGTCCAGACCAACCTGCCCGTACCGCTCATCATTGCGGATTGTAAAATCGCTTTGAAAGACTGGACCGGCCTCCGGGCGGTGGTCGAGCGGCAGAACTGGGATGATATCGAATATTATCGCCTGTGTCTCGAATCCATGGCTGATCGCCATCTGGATGAAAGCCTCTCCGCAAAAAGCGCGTGGGATGGGGCCTTTCGACTTGCCAGCCATCGCTTGGATCGTTTGAGCAAGCTAAGCCAGGTCACCGCGTCGTGGAGGTGGGATCAGGAAATGAACGAGGTTCTGCAGGAGGTGATCTCTGAATTCCCCAAGGAGAAATGGGCGGTTGACGATTTGGTGAGCTCGTATTATGCAAAAGGCGACACCGCAGCGCTGGCTGGTTTGCTGGCGAAGGTCTATTCCGCCAATCCGTCCGATAACCGCCTCAAGAACAATCTTGCGTCCGTTTCCCTGCTGCGAAACGCCGATCTTGAAAACGCGCATCGGCTGGCCAGGGAAGCGTATGACAGTTCGCCAGAAAACCCGTTCTTCATTTCCACGTACGCCTACTCCCTGCTTTTGCAGAAAAAGCCGGAGGAAGCCGTGAAAGTGCTCGGCGGGTTGAAGGCAGAATACTTAAAGAACCCGTCCATCGCGGCTTACTACGGTGTCGTGCAGGCTCAAACCGGGCACAAGGACGTTGCCCGGGAACCTTTAAAATTGGCGGAAGCCTCCCGGCTGTTGCCGGAGGAAAAGGAAATTGTGCGGCAGGCCGAGGCGCGGTTGTAGGGCGGGGGTGGCGCGAAGGCCGATGGCCGGTTAAAATATGGACTGCGCCCGCTCATGGCCGGATCAGGCGGAAGAACTGGCTGCCGGGGGAGGGATTCAGGATCACCAAATTCTGGTTGTTGGTTAACACGGCTGTCAGACCGCTCGAAGTCCAGTTCGTCGGAGAAGTGAGGCTTGAACTGGATTCCAATCTGAAACCAGCGGGATAAATCGGCCAGTTCAGCGCGATATTGCCGTTGGTCCTGACCGCGTTGAGCGGCATGACAAAGAACTCAAAGGCCAGGGCGTAGCTTTCATTCGAGCTGACCATGGTTCCTCCGTGTTTCAACACCTGCAGATCATATCTGCCCGGAGTCAGGTTGCCGATGGAGATGTGCTCAACGTTGTCCATGATGCTGGTGCTCTCGGCCATCAGGCTGCCGGAATCAACCTGGTAAAGAAACAAGTCCAGGTTATTGACGCTCGATTGGCCGGCCTGACGATTCCAGACCAGCGAGGCCGTGCCGTTGAAGGCGGCATTGCTCAGGCCGGTGGCCAGGTTGAAATAATAATGGTTGATCTCATCGTTGGTGGAGCTGCTTGAAAGGTTATTGAAATCCCATCCATACAGACAGCCTTCATCGCCCGCAGTGCCCCCCGGCGGATGCGCGCTGCCCAAGGGAACGCTGCCGGAAGCGATGAAAGAATGCTTCCCTGCCGCAAGTTGGGAGTAGGAATTAAAAACGTTAAGAATGCCGGCTCCATAACGCGGATCCAGCGGAGATGGGCTCGGATTGGCCCAATCGGAAGGTTTGACGGCGCCGTTGAGCAGGAGCGCCTTGAGGGTGCGCGAATCCGTCGCGGAGTTCGTATCGTTCCCGCCGTCGCCGCGTTGGCCGGCTTGCTCCAGAATCGCGACGGAACCTGAAACCAACGGCGCCGAGAAACTGCTGGCGCCGCCGGGCGCTACAATGTCCGGTTTCGCCCGTCCGTTGTCGGGCGTTGGGCCCACGCCGGTGGCGCCGCCGTACGCCCCTACTCCAATCCCGTTGTAACAGGTGGAGGGTGCGCCAACGGTGCCGCCATCGCCCGTCGCACCGATGAAAATCGTGTTGTAACTGGCGGCGTACCTGTCGTAAACCAAATCATAGCCCTCCAGCACCGTGAGTGATATGCCGGTGATGGTGAAACTCAGGTTGACCACGCTGTCCGTGACCGGCGCCAGGGATGGGAGTTTGACCTGGGAAAAGTACGACGCCTCATAGTTATCCACATGGGCGACGTTCGTGATAACGCCATCCGGAAAGCTGTAAAAAAGATATCCCACGAAATCGGCATGACTCGAGTCGGTTCCCAGCGAATTGGTAAAGGCATTGGCTTCCATGCCATCGGCGAACCAGGTAAACTCAGAAACCGGCAGGCCGGTGTCGCCGGGATTGACCTCCCATGCCGGCGCGCCGCCTTCAACCTGGCCGACACGAACGTCCGCGCCATTGAGATTCGTCGTGACGGCGCGCAGGAGCGTAATCCCGATGGTATCCAAGTCAGAGGCCAGGGCAAAGCCTGCGGAAAAGCAGATGAGAATTGAAATCAGAAGACCCGGCTTCAGCCAGCCCGATCTATGAATTGGCGCACGCCGGCATTGCTGAGTCGCTCTCGACTTGTTGAAACATGAAGATGATGAAAATCGCGGCACGTGTTGCTCTGGCGGGCTTGAGCCATTTAGTCGGAAGAAATCTTATTGAAAGACCACCGCTGCGCCTGATAAGCCAAGTCACGCTTTGAGGCTTAACAAACGTTCCTGTTTTTTGTTTCCTTACACTACGTGAGTATATTAGAAGGAAAGAAGCAGGTCAAGCAGCAATGCTGTTGGAAGGCGTCTCAACAATGGGAGCACATGGCGCGGCGAAAGATCTTGGCCACCCGCAAAGCGTGTGGCGGGGCATCCCCGCTGTTGGACTGTGACTGGCAAGCAAAAAAGGGGGCGGCCAAAAAGGTGCGCCGTTCAGAAGTATTTGCAACCTCATTGGTCGTCCCAAATTGGCTTCATCTTTGTGCGATAAACACCGCCGCGGCAGTCTGGATGACAAACGCCCGCGGCTCTCCTTTTTCAGTGTTACATTTCCGTCACAAAATCCTGTTTGCCTTCCTTTCCTGAAACTGCGTGTCGAAGAGCCCGATTTCATTGAAAATCTATGACTTTGACCGTCTTGTTCTTGTCCGGAAATAGGTCTACGAAGTCCTTAAACATGATGCGACCGTTTTGAAGTTATGTTCTATTGGCGTGTCTTCGCAGGATGCACAAGGCGTGGGCATTTTTTAAAATCAGAACGATAACAACCTGAAATCCGGGAATCATGAGGGAGAGAAAATGAAAACATATTCGAAGTGGAAGTTGTTGGCGGTCGCCGCAATGGGCGTCGCGGCGGCAGGCTCGGCAAATGCCGCGTTTGTGGATTATAGCATTGGTGATGGCGGCCTGGAATCGTTCACGGGCAACTTCGATGGACAGCAAATTGATGGCGGGTCCAGCTTTCTTGCCGGCGGCATCCTGATTACCAAACAGGATGGCGGGGCGGGATTGCCTGATTCCCTGACGACAGTTTGCACGGATCTCGGCGGAGTTTTGTACCTGGGCGCCACCTACAGTTACGATGCGCCGGTGGCCTTCGGGCCGACGACGACCGGCATTGCCCCGCCGACTTGGGGCACGACCCCGGCTTTCGCTGCGGCCGCAATCCAGAACGCTGCTTACATCTATTATACTTTTGGCAGCGTGCTCAACAGCGGCAGCACCTCCCAAAAGGCCGGCCTGCAACTGGCTGTCTGGGAGGCGTTGTATGACACCGGGCAGCCACTGGTAGTCGGTGACAATGCCGGTTATCGGTTCCAAGTTACCGGCGGTGATGCCACGGCCATTGCCGATGCGAATTTCTACCTGACGGGCCTCACCGGCAATTATAACTTTCCGGGTTATCTCCTCGTCCCCGATCCGTTGAGCCAGCAAGGCCAGGTTGCGCAGGAGTTGCTCATCGGCCAGGGGGATTTCACGCCTGCGCCTGAACCCGGCGCTTATGCGGCGGCGGCATCCGCTGGCGCTTTTCTCTGCCTGTTGGGAATGAGCCGGAAACAAAAGCGCGCTTAAGTCGCGAACCAAGTCTGTCTGGCAATCTTTACGAACGGGCGAGCCTCCCAAGGCTCGCCCCGTTTTTTGCCCAAACCGAGCCGGATCAACCTCAGGTCAAAGTGGTGCGCGATACAGGGTTCGAACCTGTGACCCCTACCGTGTCAAGGTAATGCTCTACCACTGAGCTAACCGCGCATCCCCATTGGACGGTCATTTTGACAAAACCCGCCAATGACTGGCAAGCCGAATCAACTGCAAAATTGGCCGTGATTGGACACGCGGATTTGCCAGTTGACTCGCCCGGGTGGTTTGGAAGATTTTAGCCCCGGCTTATGAGCAACATCCAGCGCGCACTTCTTTCCGTCTCCGATAAAACCGGACTCATCCCCCTCGCCCAGGCCCTGGCCCAGGCCGGCGTCGAACTCATCTCCACCGGCGGCACCGCGAAGGCCCTCCGCGACGCCGGCGTCAAAACCACGGACCTCAGCGCCTACACCGGCTTTCCCGAAATGATGGACGGCCGCGTCAAAACGTTGCATCCCAAAATCCACGGTGGTTTGCTTTATATCCGCGGCAATGAAAAACACGAGGCCGCCGCGCGCTCCCATGAGATCAAGCCGATTGACCTTGTTGTCGTCAATCTCTACCCCTTCGAGCAAACTGTTGCCAAACCCGATGTCACCCTCCCCGAGGCCATTGAAAACATTGATATTGGTGGTCCCTCCATGCTGCGGAGCGCCGCCAAGAACCACGAGAGCGTCACCGTGGTCGTGGATCCGGCGGACTACGAGGAAGTCGCCCGTCAAATCGCCATGAACGGCGCCACCACCGTCAAATTGCGCCGCAAACTTGCCGCCAAGGTTTTCACCCGCACTGCAGCCTACGACGCCGCCATCGCTGCTCATCTCAGTGGAGCTTTTGAACCCGGAATGCCCGGGACGCTTCCGTCTTCGCTTTCGGTCCATGCTCCGCGCGTCCAGTCGCTCCGCTATGGCGAAAATCCCCACCAGTCCGCCGCTCTCTACGGCCGCTTCCACGAATATTTTCAGCAACTACACGGCAAGGAACTCTCCTACAACAACATTCTCGACCTCACCGCGGCGGCCGCCTTGATCGCCGAATTCTCCGGCGATGCCCCGACCCTGGCCATCCTCAAACACATGAACCCTTGCGGCGTCGGCCAGGCGGACAATCTGCGCGCCGCCTGGGACAAGGCTTTTGCCACCGACCGGCAGGCGCCCTTCGGCGGCATCATTGCCGTCAACCAGCCCCTCGACGCGTCCTGTGCCGAGGCCATCTCTGAAATCTTTAGCGAAGTCATCATCGCTCCCGATTTCAACGCCGAGGCGCTTGCCCTTTTGCAACGCAAAAAGAATCTCCGCCTTCTCAAAATGCTAAAAAGCCCGCAGGACGCCCGGCCTTGGGACATCCGTGGTGTCGGCGCCGATTCCTTCCTCCTGCAGCAGCGGGATTTAAAAACCACCGTCGCGGCTGATTTAAAAATCGTCACCCGCCGCCAGCCTTCTGCCGCGGAATTGTCCGCCATGCTCTTTGGCTGGCGTATCGTCAAACACGTGAAATCAAATGCCATCCTCTACGCCGCCGCCGACCGCACGCTCGGCATTGGCGCCGGGCAGATGAGCCGCGTGGATTCCAGCCGCATTGCTGTCTGGAAGGCCGGCGAGGCCAAGCTTTCACTCCGGGCCAGCGTGGTTTGCAGTGACGCCTTTTTCCCCTTTCCGGACGGGTTGATTGCCGCAGCCGAGGCGGGCGCAACGGCCGCCATCCAGCCCGGCGGTTCGGTGCGGGACCCTGAAGTCATCGCCGCCGCAGACGAGCGCAATCTTGCCATGGCCTTCACCGGCATCCGCCACTTCAGGCATTGAGCGCCACGTTGAACTACGGCGCCACCCGGTAGATAAGAAACAATTGGCCAACCGTGATTAACACAAAGGCCGACCAGGTCAGCCATTCCCGCAACCGCAGGCTTCGCTGCCGCGTCGGGCCGATCCAGAAACGCAGTTTCAGCGCGCCCAGGTCCATCTCATCGCCGTTTCTCAGCATCGCCTCCCGGCAGGGCCGGCCGTTGACCGCCATCAACGCCCCGGACTGCGCGCTCACTACAAACCCGGTCGCCGCATCCAGCGCCAGTTCAGCGTGCTGGTCCCAAACCCCATCCTCCTCCAAACGCAGGTCGGCGGACGCCGCCCTCCCCAATCGGAAAGGAAAATGGCGGGCCGAATGTTCGGTGCCCGCCATTTTGCCGGAAAGAATTTTAAGCCGAACCATTACCACCACTGTGTGGGAACGTAGATTGTGTCACCCGGAAATATTTCGATGTCCAGATCCGGATCTGTGAGCGCCTTGACGCAATTGACTGTGATTTGCCGATGGTCAGCCCGCCTCACCCTTACTTTTCGCTTGTTTGCGTAATCAGTAAAGCCGCCTGCATTGGCAACGGCCTGGAGCACCGTCATGTGCCCGGGGTAGCCAAAACTGTTCCCCGCCCTTACTTCGCCTGATACTGTGTAAAGGCGGTTCACCGCCGCAATATTGACCGTCATGTATTTGACATAGGCCGGGACGTAGCGGGCATGAACTTCGTTTTGCAACTGGCTGATGGTCTTTCCGACGGCCTGAAACTTCTCATTGTAAATCAGCGTGATGGTGCCGTCTTCCTTGATCTGGTCCGAAATGGGCGGAATTACCGGAGTGATATCAAAGAAGTTCACGGTCAACTGGTCGCCCACCCGCAAAGTGTAGCTGGTGGCGTCCATCGAGTTTGTTCCAGCGGAGGTCCCGGGTGCATTCGCATCCGGAAACGGCGCATAAGGATCCACCGCTTGACATCCCGCCAGGGCGATGGCCGCCGGCAGCCATGCCCATTTCTTCAAGGCCTTCGCAATAAATTTCAAGAGTTCCATGTTTTCATCCCAGATTGAATCGTTGCCGCCTTTCGCCGTCAGGACTTGGGTTTGATGTCCACCCGCGGCTTTTCCTGGCCCGCCCCGTTGGCTGTTGGAGCGGATTCCTCCTCGTTCTTCCCGTAATAGTCGTGGTAATAGCCGCTGTAGTAATAATAACTTTCGTCCTGCGCCATGTTGATGTTGTTGAGAACGATGCCGATGAGGTTGCCGCCCACTTTCTCGATCAACTGCTTGGCCCGGATGTTCATCGGCTGCGGATAGCGCCGGTACTGGATCACTTGCAGGGTCATGTCCACCTCGCTGGCCAGGATGGAGGCATCGCTCACCCCCATGATCGGCGGCGAATCGAAAAATACATAATCATACCGGCGCTTCAATTCGGTGATCAAATCCCGCATCTGCGCCGAACTCAAAACCCCCAGCGAACTGCTCGGCAGCTTGCCGCTGGCCATGAAATCCAGCGTCGGCAGCTTGGTCGTCTGAATCACTTCTTCCAGTGTGTTTTGCTTCAACAAATAATTTGTCAGCCCCAGCGTGTTGGCCACCTGCATCAGCCGGTGCAACGTCGGCCGGCGAAGGTCCGAATCCACCATCAACACCCGCTGCCCGCCCTGGGCGAAAACGGTCGCCAGATTGCATACCGTCGTGGACTTGCCCTCGCCCGCCCCCGCGCTAACAACAGCAATCGTGTTCAACTTGTCGTCCTTGCGCGAGAACAAAAGGTTCGTCCGCAACACCCGGTATGCTTCTGCATGGGGGCTCTCCGCCCCTTCATCCAACAAATACCCCACATTCTGCGGGATGACCCCCAGAACTGGCGACTGCAGCGTGCGCTCCACGTCGTCGATCGTTTTCACGCTCGTGTCCAGGTACTCGATGAAGAATGCCAGGCCGAAACCCACCACCAGACCGACAACGACGCCGAGAATGATGTTCACCGCCTTGTTCGGACGCACCGGATTGGGCATGACCTCGGCATGGTCAATGATCTTAACCATCTCGCCGGTCGGCATGGACCCGTTGGCCTGCTCCTGTTCGACCTTGAACCGGATCACCTCCAGCATTTTTTTCGTGTCTTCAAGCTCCTCCTTGGCCCGATAATACGGCCGGGTTCGGGCGGTGGTGACCAAGTCGTTTGATTTGGCATCCTCAAGCTGCTGATCCGCTGACCTGGCGGCCGCGGCCACGGTATCGGCCTTGGTCTGAATGGCGACGAGCAGACCATTCACCCGCTCGTCGATTTGTGAATCCAACTTTGCAAGGAGCTCCAAGGTGGTTTTTAGCTCGGGATTTTCCGGCCCCTGATTGGCGCGTTGGGTGATGAGTCTTTGCTCGGCTTCGGCCTTGTCCTGCAGCAGCGTGCTCAATTGGGCATCCGGCTCGATGGTGGGCAGCGTCTGCCGGAGCACGTCCGGGGGCAAATTGGTGAGCTTGCTCAACTCCGCATTCAACCCGGCGAGCCGGGTTTCCGCTTCAATCTTTTGTTGTTGGAGCGTGGCCAGGCTGAAGGACTGCAACGAGCTCCCGGAGGTCGAACTGTTCGCGTCAAGGTCGGCCACCTTCTCCTCCACGCGCAAATTGTCCACGTTGGTTTGCTGCACCTTCACCAGGTCGACCGTGCTGTTCATGGTCTTCTCCAGGGCATCAATACCCCGGTTCATCGTGGCGGCCCACTCGTCATGGCGGTATTGTTCGTACACCTCCGCCACCTTTTCGGCAATCTGCTGCGCCTCGTTCGAGTCATCCGCATACACTGTGATGTCAATCAGGCTGGTGTTGCGCTCCGCGGCGAGACTGATCATGCCCTGCAAAATGCGGCGCGTTTCCGCGGTCTTGAACTTGGTGGCCCGGTTGTACTTCTCTGTCCAATGATCGTTTAGATTTAATTGATCAATGACCTTGTCCAGGATGGTCTGGGATTGAATCACCTGAAACTCCGTCTCGATGAAATAGGGATCGTAGCTGTTCGCCATGGAGGGCCCGGAAAAGTTGGCGATGTCCGTGCTAGGCAGATGAACCTCAATGCGCGCCTTGCTGGAATAGGACTTGGGCAGCAGAAAGGTCACAAAGGCCGCCGTGATGGACACCAGCAGAAACACCAGAATGATCACCGCCTTGCGGATGCGGATAATCCGCCAGTAGTCAAGGAAGTGCAGCCTGGATTCCGGCGTCGCGGTTGGTTTTGACGGGTCCATATCTCAAAAAAAAGGGGGGCTTTGTTGGAATTAACTCAGCCCCCTGAAAGCAACACCAGCCATCAATAAGCGGCCGTCACGCCCACAAAAACCTGGTTGCGGGAGTAACCGCGACCGGCGAGGTCCGAACTGAGTATGTCGAGGTTGTAGCCGGTGTCTGCCGACAGATGCGGGTTGAATTGATAGCTGAGATCGAGCCCAAGCATGTAAAAACTATCCGTCTCGTCGTTCGACGGCCCCCCGTTGAAAACTGAATACTGATATTGCAGCGAACCCGAGGCGGTGAGCTTTGGTGTGATCGGGGTCAGTTTTTGCTTCACCGTCAGGTAAACCGTGGAGGAGTCCTCGTCCACCGTGACGCCAGCGTTTGGATCGCCCGCGCTCGCCGCCACGTCCGTCTGATTATGCCCCTGGTGAAAACCAAAAGTCAGCAGGCCGGCTTCGTTGTACGCGTAATTGAGGCTCAAATCCGCATATGGGCTGAGCGTGGTCGAACCATCCCTCACAAAGACAAGATTTGGCGCAACCCCCTGCAGCGTCCCATTGTTATAATAATCAAGATACTGGAGCCCGACGCGAATCGACCCGCTCAAGGCTGACGAGAAAGTTTCATCCGCCCCGACATAAACATATTGCGTGTAACTGTTGCGGGTGTCGGCAGGAATATAGAACTCACCACCATACGGGTAGCCATCAGTGAACGGGGGCCCGTTGGGATCATTGATAACCGACTCGTCGCTGGTGTTGAACAGTGCGCTGAACTTGTACCCGAAAATGCCCCTCGTTTTATCCGAAAGCGCCCAGGTCGAATCAACGGTGAATGTATGTTGGACAACATCGAGCAATGCTGAACGGCTGGGTATTCCCGGGCTTACCGTGTTTCCGGCATTTTCCTCGTAGGAGTAGATGCTGTTGTTGTATCCCAGCACCAGCCCGAACAGCCGGGTCAATTGGGCCTGAAAAGTGAGCCCGATGACATTGTGGATGTTGTTGCCATTGCTGCGCAAAGGCGTGGTAACGGCCCCGCCGTTGGCCAGAACCTCCGGCTCCTGCGCAACTACAAAACTTTCCGTGAACTCGGTGGAATACCTCGCGGAAAAATTATGATTCAGGTCAAATTCAAAATCGAGGCTTTGATCCGTGTTCCGTCGTTCAAAATAATATCTGTTGTCGTACGTAAGACTTCCCGTAAGCGTCGTCGGGCCTGTGTTGAAGTTAACCGCGGCGCCCGGTACAACCTCAATGCCGAAACTGCTCACCTTTGCCGGACCTGCCGGCTGGGTATTGATGTTGTCGTCGTAAAACCCGCGCAACGACCCTGAAATGCTCCATGGCTTGTCGGCGGTGATCAACTGCGCCGTGGCACCTGCTGCGCCGAGCGCCAGCAGACTGGCAGAAGCGATTGCTCTCTTCATATATCGTTCTTAAGTTAACTATTGTCCCGCGAGGGACTTCCAACATCAAACAAACGGTAGACTTTGGCGGTTTTGTACCGCATGACGGCAGCTTCGTCAAACAAATCTTTATCGTATTTCCCCATAAAACCGGTTAAAAAAATCTTAATCTTCCCGATCGCGTACCCGAATTCTGCTACCCCGGGTGTTTTCAATGTGTCCGTAAACACTCCGATTCATACAATTCATAACTCAGGGGAAATGTATCGTAGTATTGACATTTCGGAACCTTTCCCGTTCAAAACCGGCGCCGGTCGTCATTGCGCTCGCATCTGAGCGCCTTTTTTTGCTCAAATACGGACAACTCCGGACAACTCGGCGTTTCGTCCGGCATTTCACACCTCCGCAAGATTCACTTGATGCCTCCGGTATTCGGGGCATCGTTTTCTCCGGTCGTTAGCGCCAAAAATGCGGCTTCCAACGGCCCCGCCGCTCCGCTCACGCGTCGCAACTCCTCCCGCGTTCCCAGGGCGACCATGCGTCCTTGGTGGATGATGGCAATGCGGTCCGCCATTTCCTCCGCCACGCTTAACTGATGCGTTGACAGAAACACGGTCATCCCGCGGACGGATCGCTCCTTCAAAACATCCTTCACCACCCGGGCATGGTGTGGATCCAGCCCCACCATCGGCTCGTCAATTACAAACACCTCCGGGTCGTGCAACAGCGCCGACGCAATCGCAATCCTCTGTCGGGTGCCGTGGGAAAGACCTTCAATCGGTTTGTTCAAGTACGGTTCCAGACTGAAACGCGTGATCAACTCACGCGCCGCCGGCTCGACCCGCGCGGAATCCATTTGAAACATCTGGGCGATGAAACGGAAAAACTCCCACGGGGTAAGTTTCTCATACAAAAATGGAAAATCCGGCACGTAGGCCAGCCGCCGCCGCGCCTCCAACGGATGCGTCTGCACGTCAAACCCGGCCACCCGCGCGCTGCCGGACGTCGGCTTGATCAGTCCCGCCAGTATCTTGATCGTAGTGGTCTTGCCGGCGGCGTTCGGCCCGAGCACCGCAAAGAACTCACCGCGCGGCACCGTCAGGCTGATGTCGTTGACCGCGATCAGTTCGCCGAAGCGCTTGACCAGATGTATGAGTTCAATCATGCCGGGTGCGTCAGAAGCCGGCTGTCTGATCGCTGACCAGCACCCAGTCGTCCGGCAGTTCGACCCGTAATATTTCCCCCACCGGGCTGACCATGATCACAAACTGCCAGCGATCCAGCAACCGCGTTTGCAGCCGGTACGCGCGCGCGGCCGTGTGCCCGATGTTGATCCAGTCGCTCCGCGCCTGCCACTCCATGCTCTCGGCCGGCAAAATGTCTTCCAACGCGTTCGTCGACATTTCGGAAATCCCGACCAGCTCCGGCGGCAGCGGCACGGCAAACGCCGCCGCCAGCGCCTGCGGACTCTTCAACTCGGCAAATGTCAGCACCCGCTCCTGTTTTTCCCCCTCCTCATCCGTGAGCAGATGCACATTCTGTTCGGCGGCCCGCGAACGGACGGCCAGCGAGCTCTTGCCAATGCTGATCCGAATCGCCACCTGCTCCCATGCGCGGTTCGTGGCCAGCTCAAGGCTCAGGTCGAAATAAATCCGCCCGGTGTTGCTGTCGGGCGCCACGTTGCCTTGCAGATCCAGCAGGTAACCCTTTGGGGCATCTGCGGGCCCGTTCACGGGCAAATCGCCCACCAGGTTGCCGGCGCTCGCCGGATCACGCCGTTCATTGACCGCCCATCGCGCGTAGCCGGCTTTCTTGCCATGATGCAGGATGTCCAGCGATGAATTATCCGGCGACGTTATAATCTTTCGCCACACCACCTCCGCCGGCACCTGGCCTCCCTTATTATTCGGCCCGCCATACTCCGAACGCCACAGCAGATAATTCATGGTCACCCAGAACACGGCGCTCGCAAAAAATGTGATTCGGGCAAACATGGCTTTCCGGCTCACGACGGCGGCAGCTTCAATACAAATCCCACCTGAAGATGAG
This sequence comes from Verrucomicrobiia bacterium, assembly GCA_035570675.1. Classification (GTDB taxonomy): domain Bacteria; phylum Verrucomicrobiota; class Verrucomicrobiia; order Limisphaerales; family Pedosphaeraceae; genus DATMLG01. Next base: position 20,052 of record DATMLG010000403.1, read on the forward strand.
TCGGCCGGATCTGCGGATTCGCGGCCTCCAGGGCGGCCAGCGAGATGCCGTACTTTCTGGCAATCGCCGCCAGTGTATCGCCCGGCTGCACGGTATGCGTCCGGGTGGAGGCCGCCGCACCGGCACCTGTACCCGTCCCGACCACTTGAGCGGCATGGCCCTGAACGCCCATGACTCCGGCGACGGGCCGCGGCAAGCTTGCATCCCCCACCACCGTCTGCGGCGCTGAATTGCTCGCCATCGCCTGCGCGCGCTGGTACAACACCTGCAACTGCGCCAGCTCCACTTTCAACTCCTTGTTCTCCTGCAGCAACTTTTCCAGGTCCCGCTGCGCGGACGCTGAAATCGGCGCGATCGCGGACGTCGTCTCCGCCAGCGCGAGTTTGCAGTTGTTGATGTGCGCCTGCGCCACCTCCGCCTTGCCCGAGTTCGGCGCCAGCTTCAGAAACCGTTCGTAATGATAAATCGCCGCGGCGGGATCGTTCTCCTTGCCTTCATAAAGCCACGCGAGTTCGAAATGCGCCGCCGCCGAATGCGGATTCACTTCCACCGCCTTTTCATAGGCCTCCACCGCTCCGTCGTAATCCATCTGGCTCGCCAGCTTCTTTCCATTTAAAAAATGCGGTTCCGTTTCCTCATCCGCCTGGTTGCCTGAATCCGGCGCGCATCCGCACAGCCCCGCCGCGAGCAAAATGACGGCGGCACAGCACTGCGCCCGGCGCAAAAAAATCATGCGCAAAACTAGACCAACCGGCCCCATCACGCAATCACCCGTTGAGGCCGGCCCGCCCTTTTTGCCGTTGCGTCTTTTGCCGCTGCGCCATGGGAAAATCATTTCTTCCCCTTCTTCCGCTCACCGCTGAATGGATTGCCCCGCGTCGCCTCGGCGGCCGGATGCCGCGGCAAAAAAAACGGGCTGACGAACAAATAAATCCATCCAATCACCAGGTGCAGCGCCCAGACGATGCCCAGTTGCACCAGCGCCATCGAACTCACACCGTAAACCAACATGCCAAATATCAGGAACAACGCGCCCGGCATCAACGCCGCGCCCGACAGCCGCCAGCTCTGTCCCCAGTTCAAATCGCGGTTTTCATAAAGCGTTATCAAACGGACCGGCACACAATAGATCGTCGCCAGCACCGCCCAGGACAGCAGCAGCCCCGCGAACATCGCCGCTGTCACGCCCGCCAGCAGTTCCGGTTCCCACGCCCCCCAGCGCGAATCCAGCTCCGGCCGGTTGAAAGCAATCCGCCAGCCCGCCGGGTAATCGACCACCACCCGGCCCGGCAGGGGCGCCACTATGATTTGCAAATCCCTCCGTCCAAATTCCAGTTGCACCTGCGACTCCCGCACCAGTTGCCCGCTGTGGTCCAGGTCCACGCCCAGCCCCAGAAAATGATTGCCTGCCAGCTTCACGGTCGCGCTGCCGCGCCAGTCCAGCCGTTGCGTCCGAATCTCCCCCTCGTCCGGCATTTGTCGAATCGCCGCACGCACCACCGGGAACCATTCCTCCTCCAGGAACCAGCCCGTCACCGCTGCCGCCAGCAATGCCACCACCAACTGCGCCAGCAACAAACGCCGCCACGGCGCCCGCGCAAACGCCGCCACTCCGCGTGGTGTGAGCGGTTCCCACGCTGCCGGCGATGTTGGGGCTGTCGTGCTCATGCCGTCGTCGGGCGCGACCATTGCGGTGCGCCGCGCGGTTCAGGTCTTTCCACCGGTGGCGGACGGACCACCGCCCGCCGTTCAGCCGGGCGCGATTTCCGTGGGCGCCTGCGGTGTCGGCGCGCCCGCCGGCGGCGGCACCACGGTCAGCGGAACGGGATAACGCAATTTCATCACGTCATCCACCAAAACCTCCACATAATAGGTGCCCGCCATCTTGAATTCCATCTGCGGAAAAAGTGTCACGTTCGTCGCGTGCAATGACGCGTCCTTCAACTCGAATTTCACCTCGCTCTTGCGCAGGACCGTCGTCTGGTCCGGCGCGATGAACCGCACGCTCTCCCGGAACTGCCCCACCCCCGCCGTCCACCGGTTGAATACGCTCAGCTTGAACGCCGTCACCGGCACCTGCGGCACCCGCACATAGGCAATGATCCCGATGATCATAAAATTTCCGTTCGACTCCTGGCGCACGTCCTCGCACAAAAGGGAACATTGCAGATCCGGTAAAATTCTCGCCGCTTGCATGATTCGTTTTTTTTCTGGAGGCCTTCCGGCCCGTTAATTGTTCGCCGCCACTCCC
>DATMLG010000404.1:0-3914 GCA_035570675.1 Verrucomicrobiia bacterium
CCTTGTCATTACCCACATCTTTTTCATGTTGGTTTGAGGGTTTCTAATCCTTCACACATCCACATGAGTCGTTGCCAGCCGCGCCAGATAGTTTGCCACCCGGGCAGACCATCTTGTTTGCGGGCCAGGAACCCGCCCAAACGTGCGACCGCCACTAACGCTGTTTGATGGGTCCAGCCATCTGGCGGTCGTCCAAACTTCGCGGCCAGCAATTCCAAAGCTTGCGGGCCAAACACCTGCGCCTCCACGGGCTGGTCACCCTGCGTACGCGCCAGCCATTTGGCATTGAGCAGGCGCACCGCCACGATGGCCAGCACCGCCACCAGGGTTTCGATCCGATGGGCCTGTTGCAACTGGCTTTCCTCGGCCCCGACTCCGCTCTTGAGCGCCTTGTGGTATTCTTCAATCCACCAACGGGCGGTATAACGCCCGACGATGCGCTGCACCTCCGCCCAGTGTTGGCAGGGCAGCGAGGTCAGCAACAGCCAGCGCAACGGCTCGTCCCCCGCAGGGGCGGCGACTTCGCGGGCTTCGACGACGTTCACCGTGAAGTCCGGCTTGTCCCCGTCCGGTCGTTCCGGCCCCTTGAAGCGCAACGTCCCGCTGCGGGCTTGGATTTGGGCGGTGCGGGCCGGACGGCCCGCCCGTGAACGCAGTTCCACGGTCATCGTTCCGCACACTGCCAACTGTGCTAACGCCTCCTTTAAATGGCCGGGCTGGCCGGCCAGCCGCCGGTCCCGGTAAGCGCGGATCACAAAGTCCACCCCGGCGCGCCGGCAGTGGTCCAGCGGTTCGTAGAAGTCCGCTTCCCGATCCGCAATCCAGATCCATTGACTGTGGGCGGGCGGACGCTGGGTTTGCGCCAGCACCGCCGCCCAACGCTGCGATTCCCGCGGGCGTTGGATCCGCTCCTTCCAGCCCTCCCGCCCGCGTTTGGGCGGACCACGGCGGCACCAGCTCCGCTGGCCCAGCAAACCCAGCACCACCCCTTCGGGCCGCTGCATCAAATCCCAGGCCTCCACCCGGACCGCCAGCGTCGTGTGCAGCAACAGCCCGCGACCCCGCCCGTTGCCAATCGGCCCCAAATCTTCACAGCCGTCATGACCGCTGTAATCCAGTTCGCTCGTGTCTTCCAGCAGCAGATACTCCCCCGGCTGGCAGCACTGGGCATGCGTCTGTTCCCAGTGCGGAGCTTGGATTTGCTCCGGCCCAACCTTGGTCTGGTGAAAAAACCGGTAAGCCGCTTTGAGGTCTTTCATCGTTGGAAACGCCTGCGGCAACGTGCCGCCAGGATTTTGCGCCAACCCGGTGCCAATCCGCACCAGCCGTTGGGTGAGGCGCCGGTCGCCCAGTTCGGCCAGCGCAAATTCACTTTGCGCCCACTGGGCGGGCGCCAACAAGTTCGTACTCATGTTCGACGCCGGGGAGGAACCAGATGCGTCGTTCACAGCCAAACCTTACAATCTCAATTTGTTGCACCATTAGAATCCTTCACGCAAGCCCGAAAAAGATGTGGGTAATGACAAGGGCTGAAGCCCGCGCTCCGAAGAATAATTAATGGCTATTGCCCAATCCGCTTTCCGGCGTGGAAGTCTGTGTGCGAACCCGGGTTTAGTAAACACAGACTGTTTTAAAGTTGACAAAGTAAACCATGTTGGCTACTTTTGATTTCGGAAGCCGGAACGGCGAGGACGAGAAAGATGACAAGGAGGCTGGAACATTTATGAATAATGAAACGACGATGACGGTATCGGCGGCGAGGGTGGCGGCGAACCGGCGGAATGCGAAAAAATCCACGGGTCCCAAATCGGCGCAGGGGAAGGCGGTGTCCCGGTTGAACGCGCGCAAGCACCGGTCGCTGGCGGAGACGGTCCTGGTGTGCGGGCGGGAGTTCCGCGAACCGGCCCATGAATTCACGGCACTGTGCCAGGAGTATTATGCGAGCCTGGCACCGGTGGGGCCATTGGAAGAGATGTTGGTGGATGAAATCGTGCAGGCGACCTGGCGGTTGCGCCGGGTCCGCAAGGCGGAGAGCGGGGAGATCGCCTTGGGGGTGGATAAGAATTGCCAGCGCCGGCAGGATGAAAATCCGGTGGCCCGGATTTTGTCGGGGCATAAACCGCCACTGTCCGGCTTATTGAGGCCGAAATTGGAGCGGTCGGTAGCGGGCTGCACTTATCTGCATGTCTGCCTGAGAAAGTTGCGGGCAGCGGTGGAGGCGGAGGGTGAATTGACGGAGGCGGCGCTGGCGGATTTTGACTTATCGCTGGGGAATGATCCGGATGTGCTGGTTTCGAGTCTGGAGGCACTCCGTGAAGGGCTGGCGGCGGGCCGGCGAAGCCGGTCTGATAATTCCCTGACGGAGTCATCGGGTGCATCCAGTTCCCAAGGTCCGAGCCGGACGGGCGAAAAGCTCGAAGAGGAAGTCCGGGCGGCTCACAAGACAGAGGTGGTGAAACTGATCGAGGCGGAAATGATACGCCTGCTGTATCAGGAGGAGGAATGTGAGAAGGGGGAGCGGGTGGAGGAACAGGTGCGTCAGTCGGCGTCGATTTTGCCGGGGGTGACGGCGATGGACCGGATTTTGCGGTATGAGAAGGGTTTGGAACGGCAGCTTTATGGGGCGATGAAACAACTGGAACGGTTGCAAAAAGGCAGGAAGATGGATGAAGTCCAAGCCGGACGTGAAACAACACCCCGCCATGAACCCAAAGATGGTGTGACACTCGCCCTCATCCCGGCCTTCTCCCCCAAGGAGAAGGAGAAACGCTCGCAGCGTCTCGACACTGGAACGCGTCGGGTGGTTTCAGGGGTTTAGGGTATGAAAACATAAAAATTTCCGTGAAAACGAACCCAAAAAAAGCCCGTAAAATCTACGTTTTTGAAAATTTTGACATGAAAACGAAGCCATCGGCCAAGCCGGTCTTACCAAATCAACCCTGAGGACGAGGATGAGCATACCAATGAGGAGGGTTCCTGTAGCCAGGCAGGTCGCACTTTCCATTTCGCTTTTTTAGTGCATCGTTTTTGGGCACACTGAACACGTGGAGCAGGCCATTTCAGCGATATTGATGTTCGCGGGCGCGAGTTTCTTTTTCGCGCTGGCGGAAACGTCGTTGTTTTCGCTCACCAAGTGGCAGGTCGGCCAGCTGGCGACGCAGCATCCGCAACGCGGCAAAATCGTCCAGCAACTGCTGGAGCGGCCCGAGGACCTCCTCGCCACGCTCGTGCTCGGCAACACCTTCGCCAATGCCGCCATGCTCGCGGTGGCATTGCGCATGGTCTTCAATGCGCACTGGGCGCTGGCGCTCACGATGATCGCGTTGGCGGCGTTGGTGCTGCTCGGGTGCGAGGTGTTTCCCAAGACACTTGCCGTGCGCGGGCCGGAGCGCTGGGCGTTGCGCGTCGTATGGCTGCTGTATATTTTCGAAAAGATTTCCAAGCCGCTCTACAGCGTCGCGCAATGGCTCAACCGCGCCATCCTCAAGGCGGTCGCGCAGGAAGCCTCCGGTCCCGCGCCAATGACGGATGCCGAGTACCAGGAATTGCTCGAAATGGCGCAGCAGCAGGGCACGCTCGCGGAGTCGGAAAAAGAAATCATCCTGCAGATCATCAGCCTGGACCAGCGCGTGGCGCGCGATGTGATGCGCCCGCGCGCAGGATTGGCGTCGATCTCCGATGACGCGACGGTGGAGGAGATGATCGCCGCCGCAAAGAAATTCCAGCATCGCCGGCTGCCGATCTATGACGAGACGCCGGACACAATCGTCGGGATTCTCAATACGCGTGCGCTGTTGCTGAATCCGAAGATCGACCTGGCCGATGCCATTGAATTTCCATCGTTCGTTCCCGAAACGATGAACCTGCTCCTGCTCTTTCGCGCGCTGCAAAAGCAGCGGCGCGGCCTGGCGGTG
>DATMLG010000405.1:0-10731 GCA_035570675.1 Verrucomicrobiia bacterium
GCTGCGCGCCACGACCAGCGGCACGCCGGCGCGGGTAAATTCCCGGGCGAAACTTTCCGCCTTGCCCGCCGGCGAACGCATCAATACCGCCATGTCCCCCCATTCAACCGGCCGCATCGCCCGCAAACTCTCGTCCCAGACGGGATGCGCAGACATTTTCAACTCGCGCAAACGCATCGCCACCAGCCGCGCCTCCTTGCCCGATTCCTCCAGGTTCATCAATTCGATTTCAGCGCGCGACGCCTCGTCCGAAGCATCGCCGCCGCGCAATCGCAGACACAACTCCACGCGCGCCACGGGATCACGGTCCAAACTCAACGCCGCGCGATTTTCCGCGTCGCCGAAACGCAGCCGCGCTGAATCGTCGTATGGCACACCGCCGGTTTCCCGCCGCATCAAGCCGCCAAAGACTGAATTGACAAACCCGAGGATGGCTTCCCGGCTGCGGAAATTGTCCACCAATGGAATTGTGGCGCCCTGCTCGTCGCGCCAGTTTTCCATGTAGTCTTGGAAGATGCGCGGGTCGGCCAGCCGGAATCCATAAATGCTCTGCTTCACATCACCCACGAGGAAACGGTTGGCTGCCGCGCCTTCGCGGCTCAGCGCTTTCAGAATGGCGTCCTGCGCGTCGTTGATGTCCTGGTATTCATCCACAAACACAAACCGGAGCCGGTCGCGCCATTGGCGGGCAATTTCCGTGGGTTGTCCGGTGGCACGGTCCCACAACAGCCGCAAGGCGTGCTGTTCCAGGTCATGAAAATCCACCACGCCCAGTTCGCGTTTGGCCTCGGCAAACCGCAGCGTGAAATCCCGCGCCAGGTTCAGCAGCGCCGTCATCTGTCCGCGCACCCATTCCCAATCCTCCGCCAACGGGTCCTTGCCGCCCCTGATCTGCAACACCGATTCCAAAAAACGCGCCTCGTCAAAGAATCGCCCGAGCGGCTTGCACCACGCCGTTTTTTTGCCACGCGGACAATCCTGTTCCATGAGCCGGATTCCTGCCAATGCCATTGCAGATTGTTCGCGGACAGGTTTCTCGGGAAGTTCTTTCAATATGGCGGCGCACTGTGCGGCAATTTTGTTTTCCGCGCCTTTCGCTTCAAGCGATGCGAGCCATTGTTCCCGCCAATCCCGCATGCCGTTCTCCAGCCAGATCCGCCATTGGCCGGGCGTGGGTGATTGAAACATGTCAAGCTGTGAGGCGAACCACGCTTCCGGATCGCGCAGCGTCTGCGTGTAATGATGCAGGCGCAGGACCAGCGCGCGCACCGGCTGGTCCCAGCCGCGCCCGTGTGTCTGTATCAACTGCTGCACGGCTTCCGCGGAATCCGCCTTGCCCGCGTAATTCCCCTCCAGGATGCCGTCCATCGTCTCCTCCGCCAGCAACCGCGCCTCCTCCTCCGCCATCACCGTCAGTTGCGGGTCAAGCTCCAGCTCGTAGAAATGCTGCCGCAGCAGCTTCAGGCAAAAGCTGTGAAGCGTCCCGATGTGCGCCGTCTCAAATAACGCCAGTTGCTCGGTCAACCAGGCCGCGCTCCTTTGGTCCTTCAGATGAGGTTCTGATTTGGCGGAATCATGCGACTGTTCAATTTCACGAACTTTGCGGTTCAACACCTCCCGGATTTTTTCCCGCATTTCCGTCGCCGCGACCTCCGTGAAGGTCACTACCAGAAGCTCCTCGATCGAGACCGGCGGCCTTTCCTCCAGCAAACAATGCAGACAACGCTCCACCAGCGTCCGGGTCTTCCCCGTGCCGGCGCCCGCGACCACCAGCACGTTGCCGCGCGCGGTCACCGCCTGTTTTTGGGCGGAGGTCAGGCTCATCTCAGCCAGTTAAGAATGAAATGCCCGGGATGTAAACTGAATCTCCGTGAATCGGTGCCGAGCGAAAGAACAGGCCGGCGGGGACAAGTCCCGGCCGGCCCGCTCCAAAAAATTGCTTATGCCCTGTCAGTCCGTCACTTTGCCGGTCAGGCCCGCCTTTTGCAGCGCGTCCATCACGTCCTTGTCATTGAAATCGCCGGTCACATCAAAAGACTTCGCGCCTTTTGTGGCCGTGTCCCCGGTGACGCCCGGGACCGATGTAACCGTCTTATGCACCGCGGTCACGCACTTGCCGCAGCAAAGGTGCAAATCAGTAATCGTCATCGTCGTTACTTTGGCATTCTTGGCTCCGGTGTCGGCGCTGATTTTGATGTTGGGATCGCTGCTCGTTCCGTAAAATCCCGCCGCCACCAGCGAGTCCACGGCCTTCTGCGCCGTCGCCGTGTCAGGTGCCGTGATGGTTACCGTGCCGTCATCTTCGCTCACATCCGCCGTCGCGCCGTCCACCTTGGCCACGGCTGCATTCGCGCCCTTCACGCAGCTCTTGCAGCAGATATGCACGTCGCTGATCTTGACCGTCGTGTCCGCCGCGCGCGTTGAAACCGCCAGCGCCAGCGCCATTGCAACAGTGATAAGTGTGGTCTTCATGGGATGAAAGCGGGGCTTTTGAATAAAGTTATTGTTTGGTTTCTTGTCCTGTCTAATAGAGCATCTCCTCCCGCCTCCGTCAAGTGCCTGCCAGCAACTTCGCATTCTGCATCCAATCCGCTTGGAAACACTGCAAACGCCCTGCTTTTCTGCATTGACGCCCCCGCACCTGCCAAGCCATTTTGCATCAGCATGACGAACCGCGGCACATCCAGCGGCGAGGTATTCCGGCCCTCGGCAGCCCGCTTGTTCCTGTTTTACGTCATGCTCGGTCTGCCTTTCCTGGTTTGCTTCAGTTTCATCCGGTATGGAACCGCTTTCCGGTGGTCGGACTTGTTGCTGGGTGCCGCGTTCATTGTCCCGCTCGCCATCATCTTCGCGGGCATTGTCAGCCTGCTTCTCCCCGTGCGGCTCACGGCCAAGGGCGTTCACGCTCATTCCGCCTGGGGCCTGCCCCGTTTCATCAGCTGGCAGGACATTCAATCCATCCGCAAGTTCAGCCTCCCTGTCCTGCCCTGGCTCCGTCTTTATCCTGCTGACGGCTCGACCGTCGTCTGGCTCATCATGTTCCAATCCTACCCCGCCAAGTTCAAACTGGAGATTCAAAAATTCGCCCCGCCCGGCAACCCCATTCTCAGCCATCTGGACTGACTTCGTTTCGCCATGCCCAACCGCCGCTCTCTCAAAGCCACCGTGTTCACCATCGTTGTGCTTGCGGGCGTTGTCCTGTGTTTCGCCGCCGACCGCGGCCAGCCCACGGTCAACGGCATCGGCAACTTCGGCAAGGTCAACGACCACCTCTATCGCGGCGCCGAACCCGATTCCCCCGCCATCAAAAGTCTCCAGCAGCTCGGCATCAAAAACATCATTGACCTCCGCACCCGGCGCGAAGTCTGGTCGCGCGAAGCCCCCAAGGCCGCCGACGCCGGCATGACCTACACCAATGTTCCGCTCAACGGCCTCGGTCGCCCCACCGATGAACAGGTGGATCACATTCTTGCCCTGATCGAAACTCTGCCCGGCCCCGTGTTCATCCATTGCGAACACGGTTGCGATCGCACCGGCACCATCATCGCCTGCTACCGCATCCGCCACGACCATTGGCCGCTCGAGGACGCCGTCAACGAAGCCGACGCCTACGGCCTCTCCACCCTCGAACACGGCATGCGCAATTACCTCGCCGCCTTCGCCGCCTCCACCGCAAAAAAGCAGTGACATCGCCTTCGCCCTTGGCCTAGTCTCGCCCCACTCAATCTTATGCGCTACCGGTGTCTCCTGCTCGTTTGTTTCTTCACCTCCGCATGTTCGTTCCTCCACGCCGCGCCGCGCGAAGACACCCGCCTGGACTCCGACTGGCGCTTCAAACAGGGCGACATTTCTGACGCCGCGCAACCCGCCTTCTCCGACGCCGACTGGCAAACCATTTCGCTCCCGCACAACTGGGGCTGGCAGCAGGCCGCAAACGGCGACGCCAATTACTACCGCGGCCCGGGCTGGTATCGCCGCGATCTCAACATCGGCACGCCGCAATCCGGCCGCCGTTACTTCCTGCGCTTCGAAGCCGCGAGCACCGTCGCCGATGTTTATCTCAACGGCAAATCCCTCGGCCAGCATCGCGGCGGCTTCGGCGCGTTCTGTTACGAGATCACCTCGCAACTCTCCGCCAACGGCACCAATCTCCTCGCCGTCCGCGTCAGCAACGCGCCCGAGCCCGACATCGCCCCGCTCAGCGGCGATTTCTCCGTCTATGGCGGCCTTTATCGTCCGGTTCATTTGCTCGTTGCCGACGGCATTTGCTTCACGCCCACCGACCATGCCTCGCCCGGCGTCGCCTGGCTGCAATCCAGCGTCACCCCGGCCCAGGCGGATCTCGACATCACCGCCCAAATTTCCAACGCCTCCCGCACCAACAGGCCCCTCACCTTGGTCGCCAGCGTCTTTGACGCCACGGGCAATCTCGCCGCCTCCGCCGAGCAGCAAATTCGTCCCATGTCCCGCAAAACCGCCCCTTATTTCCTGCACCTCACCGTTCCCAACCCGCACCTCTGGAACGGGCGGAAGGACCCCTATCTTTACCGGGCCGTCATCGAACTTCGCTCCGGCTTTGACGTCGTTGATTCCGTCACGCAACCGCTCGGCCTCCGCTTTTATTCCGTTGACCCCGAGCAGGGCTTTTTTCTGAACGGCCAGCCCTACCATCTCCACGGCGTCAACAAACACCAGGACTACGAGGGCAGGGGCTGGGCTGTCACCGAGGCCGACCTCGACGAGGACATCGCCCTCATCAAGGAAATGGGCTGCACCGTCGTCCGTTGCGCTCATTATCAGCATAGCGATTATTTCTACAGCCTCTGCGACCGCGCCGGCATCCTCGTCTGGGCCGAGATTCCGCAGGTCAACGAAATCAACGGCACCCCGGAATTCGAGGAAACCTCCCGCAACCAGCTCGTGGACCTCATCCGGCAAAACATCAACCACCCCGCCATCTTCGCCTGGAGCCTCTTCAACGAGCAATGGCCCGACCGCCCCAACGATCCTGAGCGCGAACTCCAGGACCTCAAGATCACCGCCAATGGCGAGGATCCCACCCGTCCCACCATCGCTGCCACCAGCAACAGTGGCATGCCCCAGATGAACAAAATCCCCGACTGGCTCGGCTGGAACATCTATCCCGGCTGGTATTCGAGTTGGGGTCGCAAGGACGACTTCGGCAAGCTCGTTGACCAGCGCAAGAACGACAGCCGCCACGGCGGATTCGCGGTCAGCGAATATGGCGCCGGCGCGAACATCCTTCAGCACGAGCAGGACCCCAAGCCGCCCGTCACTACCAGCCAATGGCATCCCGAGGAATGGCAGGCCATCGTCCACGAGGAAGCCTGGAAGCAGATGAAGGCCCGGCCCTACGTCTGGGGCACCTTCGCCTGGGCCATGTTCGACTTCGCCGTTGGCAGCCGCCACGAAGGCGGCGTTCCCGGTCACAACGACAAGGGCCTCGTCACCTACGACCGCAAGACCAAAAAGGACGCCTTCTTCTTCTACAAGGCCAACTGGTCGGACGAACCCGTCCTCTACATCACCAGCCGCCGCTTCGTCGAACGCACCAACGCCGTCACCGACGTGAAGATTTATTCCAACGCCGCCGAGGCCGAACTCCTCGTCAACGGCGCTTCCATGGGCACCCGCCAAAATGACGGCAACGCGGTTTTCATTTGGAACAACGTCCGTCTCACCCAGGGCGACAACCACATCGAAGCCCGCGCCCGCCGCGACGACCGCGCCCTTACCGACACCTGCACTTGGACGCTTAAGTGATTCGGAATAAGCGGGAAATCAACAATTTGCGTTGATTGATCCGCATAATCTAATCTCATTCTTAATCTTCCCTGTGGAGGGCAGCGACGAAGCGCTGCCCTGACTCCGCCAGCGCTCTCTTCCCTGTTTCGTGTCTTCGCGAGAGACCCATTCCCTTTCCGCCTTGGATGCCTTGGTGGTTCGCCGTTTTCTTTTTTCCACCACTCAGATGCGGGAAATCAACCACTTACGCTTGCTTGAGGCCGCCAATCCCAAAGGGATTGAATCACTCAGCCCAATGGTTGGCCCGACTCCCAGAGGGCCTACCTTGGGTGGCTTCCCCCCAATCACCACAACCCTGAAAGGGTTGAACATCCGGCTCTCAACCCTCAACTCGTCTTTGGATGCGGGAAATCAACCACTTGCGTTGACTTTCCCCCTCGGTTCCCCACGCCCCGCGCCCCGCGCCTTATTATTTATCCGACATAATGCGATGTTTTCCGACGCGGGGATCGCGTTGAAACACCAGGCCCCTGCAAATTGTGGTGCGTTACGCCAACACCACAATGCCGAATCACCTTTTTCCCTCACAAATTGGTGCGGAGAAAAAAATTTATCCGGTACCAGGCGGTACCAAGCGGACCCAGCCGGTACGAAGCGGTACGACTGCGCCCGAGGTTTGGAGTTCACGCTTCAGCGTGTCCAAGAGCGAAGGCGAGCGTCATTTTGGCTCTCAACCATCAACTCCCCAACCACAGGCGCGCCGAAGCCTTGGCGAAGGCGGGTCAACTATTTTCCCCAGGTCCCACTACGCGGCAATATCCGGCAATACCCGGCAATACGCGGACGAAGGCCCATTTCCTTGCCGGGTATTGCCGCCTAAGCGTCCGCGTATTGCCGCGTATTTAATTTTCTTGCCGCGTAAAGCCGCTTAACGTTACGAGTTCAGCCTTCGCCTCAGCCTCGCGCCACCATGTAACGTTTTAACGTTTCCACGATTTAACGCCCGATTTAATTGTCAAAGAACTCGTTTTTGCGCAAATAAACGCAAAAATCCCAAATCGATTGGGCCTTTCCTCCTCTTCCACTGCTCACTGCTCACTTTCCGTCTCCGCTGCCACCAACGCCAAGCATTTTATCCCAAATCCCCGTGTTGTCAAATTAACACCCTGTAACTCCCTCCCGCCATCTTCCCGCTTGAGCCTCCGCTCCGTTCCCGCCACAATCCCTGTCAGCAATGCCCATCCGGCCGGCCCTGATATCATCGCCATGACCGTCACCGTGTTCATCCCCTGCTTCGTGGACCTTGCCTTTCCGCGCGTCGGCGTCAGCATCGTCCAGATCCTCGAACGCCTCGGCCATCGCGTCGAATATCCGGAAAATCTCGCCTGTTGCGGCCAGCCCGCCTTCAACTCCGGCTATTGGGACGAGGCCCGCCCCGTCGCCCTCAAGGTCCTGCAAACCCTGCAAAACGCCGAGGCCGTCGTCGTTCCCTCCGGTTCCTGCGGCGCGATGCTCAAGGTTTTTTACGGCGAACTTTTCGCGAACACCCCGCACGCCGCCGCCGCCGCGTCCCTTTCCGCCCGCGTCTGGGAATTCTCGGACTTCCTCGTCTCCAAACTCGGCGTGACCGATCTCGGCGCGCGCTTTCCCGCCCGCGTCACCTTTCACGACGGCTGCCACGGCTTGCGCGAGCTTGGCGTCAAAAAACCGCCCCGCGCGTTGCTCTCGCATGTCCGCGACCTTGAACTCGTGGAGATGACCGAGGCCGAGACCTGCTGCGGCTTCGGCGGCGCGTTTGCCGTCAAGTTTCCCATGATCTCCACCGCCATGGGCGAGGTGAAGTGCGCCTCCGCCGACCAGACCCGCGCCGATTACATCGTCTCCAACGATTCCAGTTGCCTCATGCATCTCCAGGGCCTCCTCTCGCGCTCGGGCAACCCCATCAAAACCATCCACCTCGCCGAAATCCTCAACCGGCGATGAATTTAAGAATGCAACCAGCGCGAAAGGTCTTCCCCCTCACCTCCCCCAAGGGAGGAGAGGGCCGCTTGTCCGCCGGAGCCATCTTGTCCGCCATAGCCTTGGCGGAGGCGGAGGCGGAGGCGGAGGCGGAGGTGGAGGGAGAGGAGGCCCATTACTCGTTCTCCCCAGTTAAATACGCGATGGCTCGCGGCCGTTCCATCCGTGTTCATCCGTGTTCATCCGTGGTTAACGATCCCCGGCCATGACCACCCCCGCCTCCCAATTTTCCGACCAGGCCAATCTCGTCTCCCGCGATCTCCGCCATCGCCGTCTCATCCAGACCGCCCTCGGCAAATACGAAATCGTCCGCGACCAGCGCAAGGCCGCCTTCCAGGACTGGTCTGCCGCCCGCCAGGCCGCTGCCGAGACCAAATACGACGCCATCAATCATCTCGACAAATACCTTGAGGAATTCGTTTCCAAAATCGAGGCCCGCGGCACCAAAGTTCATTGGGCCGGCAACGCCGCCACCGCGCGCGAAATCATCACCGGCATTCTCCAAAGCCGCAACGCCCGCTCCGTCATCAAGTCCAAGACCATGACCGCCGAGGAAATTCACCTCACCGAGGCCCTCGAATCCGCCGGCGTCAGGGTGGTTGAGTCCGACCTCGGCGAATTCATCGTCCAGCTCCGCCGCGAGGCGCCCTATCATCTTGTTTTTCCCGCCATGCACCTCACCCGCGGCGAAATCAGCGACCTCTTCACCCGCGAACTCCACAGCGCCGCCACGGACAGCCCCGAGGAACTGACCATGATCGCCCGCCGCGAGTTGCGCAAACAATACCTCGCCGCCGATGCCGGCATCACCGGCGCGAATTTCGCCATCGCCGAGACCGGTATGATCGCCATCACCGAAAACGAGGGCAACGCCCGCCTCACCGCCGCGATGCCCAAATTGATGATCTCCCTCGTCGGCATCGAGAAAATCCTGCCGCGCCTCGAGGACCTTGCCCTGTTCCTGCCCATGCTCGCCACCACCGGCGCGGGCCAGGCGCTCACCGGCTACAATTCCCTCTACGGCGGCCCGCGCCAGCCCGGCGAATCCGACGGCCCGGAGGAATTTCACGTCGTCCTCCTCGACAACCGCCGCACCGAACTCCTCGCCGACGCCGAGCAGCGCGATGCCCTCCACTGCATCCGTTGCGGCGCTTGCCTGAATGTCTGCCCCGTTTTCCGCAACGTCGGCGGCCACACCTACGGCACCACCTACTCCGGCCCCATCGGCTCCGTCATCACCCCGCACCTGCGCGGCCTGCAGGATTGGAAACATCTCTCATCCGCATCCACCCTCTGCGGCGCCTGCACCGAGGCCTGCCCCGTCAAAATAGATTTGCACCATCACCTCCTGCAAAACCGCCGCAACGCCGCGCACCAAAAACCCCGCCGCCTCGAACGGCTCGGCTGGAAAATCTTCGGCGCCATCGTGAATCATCCCTGGCTTTACGCGCTCGCCCGCTTCTTCGCGCTTGTTACCCAACCGCTGCACGCGCTCTTCGCCGGCAGCCGCCTTGACCCTGCCCGCGGCTGGACCCAATCACGCGACCTCCCGCCCGTCCCACGGCAGAGCTTTAAAAACTGGTGGAGGCACCGCGAATGAGCGACCGCGAAAAAATCCTCGGCCGCATCCGCGAAGCACTCGCTGTTCCCGCGCCCCGGCCCGGTCACGCGCCAGAGACTTCCGCCCGTCTCGCCAGCGAGGCCCGACGCTGGTTGCCCGCAGTCGGCGAGTCTTTCGAAGAACAAATCGCCCTGTTTCGCGCCAACGCCGCCGATCTCAAGGCCGATTTCCAACTACTGACCAGCCAAATCGAACTCGCCCCGCGCCTGCGCCAGTTGGCCCAGGCCGAAGGCTGGAAGCGTGTTGCCAGTCATCGCGGCGAGCTGACGCAACTTGGTTGCGACGCCTTGAATCTGCCCGTCCTCTTTACGGATCAAGCCTACGATCCCCTCGCGCTCGAAACCTGCGATGTCGGCATCACTGAATGCGATGCGCTCATCGCGCAAACCGGCAGCGTCCTTGTCACCGGCCGCAGCGCCGGCGGACGCGCCGCGTCCGTGCTGCCGCCGCATCATGTCGTCCTCGCCCGTCGCGACCAGTTGCTCCCCGACCTGCCCGCCGCGTTCGATTTGGTGAAGCGGAAATATTCGCCGGGTTATCCCAGCTTCATTTCGCTCATCACCGGCCCCAGCCGCACCGGCGATATCGAGCGCATCCTCGTCCTCGGCGCGCATGGCCCCAAAAAGTTGACTGTATTTTGTTTCTGATTTGGTTCATTTTAACGGCGCAACCGAAGACACCACATGCAACCGCGAACTTTCAGTCACGTGAAGGACCTTTGGAACGATGCCGACGCCGCCAGGCTCGATCCCGCCGGCCGCCTCGTTTATCGCTCCAACCTCCTCGGCTCGGATCAACGCATCACCAACACCGGCGGCGGCAATACCTCCTCCAAGACCACGGAAACCGATCCGCTCACGAAAAAATCTGTGTCGGTTCTATGGGTCAAGGGCTCCGGCGGTGATTTGCGCACTTCCACCCGCGAAAATTTCTCCTCGCTCTACCAGGAAAAACTCCTCGCCCTTCAGGAACTCTACCTCGCCAGCCCCGGCAAGGGCGTCAAAAGCCAGGTCGAGGACGACATGGTCGCCATGTTTCAGCATTGCACCTTCAATCTCAATCCCCGCACCCCGTCCATTGATACCCCGCTCCACTCCTTCATTCCCGCGAAGCACGTGGACCACACCCATCCCAACGCCGCCATTGCCGTCGCCGCTTCCGCCAATTCCGCGAAACTCACCGCGGAAATTTACGGCAATGAAGTCGTTTACATTCCGTGGCTGCGTCCGGGCTTCGAGCTTGGCCTGCTCATGCAGGATATTTTCAAAAAACATCCCGCCGCCAAGGGCATCATGATGGGCCAGCACGGCCTCATCAACTGGGCC
>DATMLG010000406.1:0-8077 GCA_035570675.1 Verrucomicrobiia bacterium
CTTTGAAGCGCCCGCCCTCGCCGGCCTGCCTTCCGAGATGAAGTCCCAGCTCGCGCGCCGTTCCATGATCGTGAAAAAGGCCGCGCCGCTCACCATCGAATGCGTCGTGCGCGGCTATCTCGCCGGCTCCGGCTGGAAGGAATATCAGAAAACGCAAACCGTCTGCGGCATCAAGCTCCCCGCCGGACTGAAGGAATCCTCCGAACTGCCCGAACCCATTTTCACCCCGGCGACCAAGGCCGAGACCGGCCACGACGAAAATATTTCCTTCGACGAAGCCGTCAAAATGGTCGGCGGCCCCATCGCCGAACAAGCCCGCGCCGCCAGCCTGAAAATTTACACCACCGCCCGCGAATACGCGCGCGCGCGCGGCATCATCATTGCCGATACCAAGTTCGAGTTCGGGATGTATGAGGGCAAGCTGCTGCTGATTGATGAAGTGCTCACGCCCGATTCCTCCCGCTTTTGGCCAGCCGACCAATATCAACCCGGCAAGGGCCAGCCGAGCTTCGACAAGCAATTCGTCCGCGACTATCTCGAAACCCTCGACTGGGACAAAAACCCGCCCGCGCCCGCGCTCCCGCCGGAAGTCGTCGCCAAATCCCAGGCAAAATATCTCGAGGCATACGAGCGGCTGACGGGAAAGAAGTTGTGAAGCCGTTGCAGCCGCGGGAATTCATGTACATTGGGGGTCTCTCATTAATGCTTATTCTCGGCTTAATCCGTATTTTGCGCCCAAGCTCATTTTACCGACACGATAATATGACGCCGGATCAAATTACGCGCAAGGACCGCGATCAGAAGTGGAAAGGCTACCTTTTCGCAACATTCTCAGCAGCCGCGATTGGTCTGATTCTGATGACGAAATTCCTGTAAACGAAAGACGGTCGCACCGCCGTCTGCAATTTGCGGCTTTATTCCAGAGGCTTACGGAGCCAGCATCATCTGGTGCAAACGCTCGTCGAAGATTTTCTGCAATTCCTGCGCCACGAACGCGGGCAGTCCGAGCACACGCAGAAAACTTACGCGGCGTTGTTGAAAAAGTTTGTTGCGTGGACTGAATCGCAAAAACTCGCCGATTGGAAATCCGTGGAGTTGAAGCATCTCACCGCGTTTCTGCTCCACGAGCGCGATCGCCCGGTGAAAAATCAGCCCGAAGGCGGTGCGCGCAAATTGAGTTCAGAAAGCGTTTACCTGGAAATCGCGGCGTTGCGGGCATTTTACCGGTTCGCCGAAAACGAGAAGCTACTCCCGCTGAAT
The DNA here is from genome assembly GCA_035570675.1 of Verrucomicrobiia bacterium. Classification (GTDB taxonomy): domain Bacteria; phylum Verrucomicrobiota; class Verrucomicrobiia; order Limisphaerales; family Pedosphaeraceae; genus DATMLG01. Next base: position 1,261 of record DATMLG010000406.1, read on the forward strand.
ATTGCCGAAAACCTTTCGCTCCCGCGCCGATGGAAACGTCTGCCCAAGGCGCTTTCCGACAAGGAAATTGAAAAACTTCTCGCGCCCGAACTTCCCGCGACGCCACAAACCCTTTGTGATCAGGCCGTCCTTGAACTCGCCTACGCCTCCGGCCTGCGTCTCGCCGAATTGCGCAATATCCGTCTCGAACAACTTCATCTTGACGCCGGCTTCGTCAATGTCATTGGCAAGGGCAACAAGGAACGCGTCGTGCCGGTGGGCCGGACCGCTGTTGCCGCCATCAACCGTTACCTCGAGGCCGGCCGGCCCAAGCTCGTGACGCCGCGCACCCCGGCAAATCTTTTTTTAACGCGGCGCGGTACTCCCTTTGCCGCCGTCACGCTGTGGCTCCGCATCAAGCAGCGGGTAAAGCGCGCGGTCATGGGCCGCAATGTCACGCCCCACATGCTTCGCCACAGTTTCGCCACGCATCTGCTGGAGCACGGCGCAGACCTCCGCGTCATCCAGGAATTGCTCGGCCACGCCAGCATCAGCACCACGGAAGTTTACACCCACGTCACCGGCAACCGCCTCCGCGAAGTCCACCGCAAGTTTCACCCGCGCGGGTAACCGCGCCCTGGTGGGCTTACTGAAAATCGTAAACCACCACCTTCTTACAAAGCGGCTTGAAAACTTTTTCCACGAATTCGACATGTGACGGATGATCCTGGTATTCGTCCTGCGTCTTCTTGTCGGCGAAAACCAGATTGAGCGCGACCTGATACGACTGGTCCACCACGGGCCGGTGGCTGGGGGCCATCCGTCCGACGTGAAATTGCTTCACGCCCGGAATGTTTCGCAGATACTTCTCCGCACCGGCGGCAAGCTGGTCGGCGGCCTCGGGCTTCGCGGGGTCGGTCCAAAAAATGACAACGTGTGAGAACATGGGGTTATTATTTGTTATTTTGGGTCATTGCATTTTGTTGTCGCGCTCCCAATGGCCATGCCAGTCCTGCGGAACTGCGATGTTTTCCGGATAAACAAGATAAACGGTTTTCCTCGATTTTTTCCAGGCATTTATCACGCGTTCACGCGAATAAACCCGCCGGACCCGTTCGCCGCGTTTGACGGAGACGCCCGGATCGTTCGCGATAACCTCACCCGTATCCGTGAATCCAGCGCACACGATAAGATGCCCGTTGTCCGGCCCGTCGTGCCGGTCGTTCGTCAGATACGATGAAACGGAAAGTATTACCGGAACACCGGCGGCAATCCACTGCTCCAACTCCGTGACGTCATCCAGCCGCGTCACGTACGCGCGCATGCTTGGAAATTTGCCGGCATAGGCCGTGTTAAATGGCCAGTTGCCCGTGCCGCCATACACCGGATCGTTCACGCCCGCCGCCACTTCGGGCACCGAACGGTCCAATTCCGGCCGATGCAGCGTCGCGCTCCAGTAGGCCAGCACCATCGATAGCGACGCCGCGCTGCACCAGCCGCCGGGCCCGTCATAACCACTTTGAACCCGCTCGGGCACGGCCAGTGCCCTGCTCCGAAATCCCGTCGTGGAATGCACCGGCACATCCGGTTTTCGGCTGTCGCAAAACGACAGGCCAACGAATTTGATCAATCGCGGCTTGTCAGCCGCCGTGCCGGGCGCGCCGCCTACGGTCAGGCGTAATTGCGCCTTCATCGCCGGCCTCTTCAGCGCCAGCGTATCCGTGCGGACATCGCCATCGGCATCTTGCTGTCCCTTCACACTTTCACGCGGATGCCGAGACGGATCGTCCGACCACAGACCGAGTACGTAAAACTTCGTTGCATGATCCGGATAAATTCCGCGGGCCTCAATCTTCATATGCACGCCCGCCGGAACGTTCCAAGAAACCACCAGTTCATCCCAAGGCTCGGGCGTCTCAATGACTGGGGATGTCAAAACTGTTTCCCCCGGCATGTCCCCCTCCGATTTGGAGAATTCGGAAAACTTCGTGAAGGAGGTGAAATACTTTTGGTCCGGAATAAAATTCCGTTGCGACATCGTGGCGCAACCGCCCAGAAGAACAGCCAGTGGCAGAAGGAGGATGCAGACACGCTGGCGCATTTCGGGAAGGCTAACCCAATTGCACGACGAAACAAAGTCCGAACCCTCGACTTTCCGGGCCGCCGCCCGGTCGAATTTCTCGTCGAATCGCGTCTTCCGTCCGTCCACCTCGTACGGCTGGCCGTGCCCAATTTTCAGCCACCAATCGCATCGTGTGCCTCAATTTTGGCACGGCCTCCGCCCAAAAAACTCGTGTTATGCTTAATTTCCCCGGCAGGCGGCTGCATTCAGGGCCGTTAGGAATCTCCTTGAAACACGGCCCGACGGCACATGGTTTGCGACAGCAATGCTCTTGATGAGAGTGCTTTTGGTGGAAGATCAAACGCCGCTCGCCGAGCGGCTCCGCGATGGACTGGTGGACAACGGGTTTACCGTGGACATCGGCGCTGATGGTGATGCAGCCGTCCGTCTCGCAGAAACCAACCCCTATGATGTCATGCTCCTCGACGTGATGACGCCGGGACGCGATGGTTTTGCCGTCGTCGAACATCTCCGCAGCCACAATATTTTAACCCCCGTCATGTTCATCACCGGCCGTGACGGCGTCGAGGATCGCGTGCGCGGCCTGGATGCAGGCGGCGATGATTACCTCGTCAAACCTTTTTCCATTTCCGAAATGCTCGCCCGCGTGCGCGCGTTGCTGCGCCGTCAGCGGATGCCGGCCCGGAACGTCCGCCGCGTCGCGGACCTGGAGCTTGATCTCGTCTCCCGTTGCGCCCTGCGCGCCGGCCGCAAAATTCCTTTGACCGGCCGCGAATTCGCCCTGCTTGAGGTCCTCATGGCCTCGGCCCCGAAGCCCGTCAGCAAGGCCTCCCTCATGGAGCATATCTGGCAGCAGCAACCTCCCGATTCTCACACCAACGTCGTCAACGTTTATATCAAGCACCTGCGGCGCAAGATTGACCTGCCCGGACTCGCGCCACTTCTGCGCACCATCCGCGGTTCTGGTTTCGCCCTTCAGGAACGCACCGCCCTGGCCGTCAGTATTTGACGCGTCCCGGCTGGGTTCGCTGATCTCAGTCCCTCGACCCTCGCCCCCGGTTTACTTGTGCGGATTCCAGACGTATTTTCCGTCTGCGCCCACGTAACCGATTTTGTGCCCGAACATGTTCCCCATCGCGAAGCGCGCCAGGCCGTCGTTGAATGACATCACCTCGTCGAATTGCGGGTTGATCGTGTAATGCCCGGTCTTGTCAATAAATCCCCAGTGCCCGCTGTGCACCGCCGCCATCCCCTCCGAGAACGATTGCGCGTCCTCAAATTGCGGATTGATGACGAACTTGCCGTCCTTGTCAATGAATCCCCAGGATTTCCCGAGCCGCACCGCGGCGAGCCGGCTGGCAAACGACTTGGCCTCGTCAAACTGCGGATTGATGATGATTTTGCCGGTGCTGTCCACGAAACCCCACCGGCCTGCAAGCTGCACCGGGGCCAGACCCTCTGAAAACGGCAGCGCGTTGTCAAATTGCGGATTGATGATGATCTTCCCGCTTGCATTGACGTACCCATAATGGCCGTTCACCTTCACCGCGGCCAGGTCTTCCGAGAAATCCCCCGCGTCGTCAAATTGCGGATTGATGACAAACTTGCCGCCCTTGTCCACGAATCCCCATTTGCCCTGCTTCGCCGCCGCCAGCCTCTCCATGAACGGGTGCGCGTCGTCAAACTGCGGGTTGATCACATACTTGCCGTCGGCGTTGACGTATCCAAAATGTCCGCCCATCTGGACCGCCGCCAGCCCCTCGCTGAATCCGCCCGCCCAGTCGAATTGCGGGTTGATCTCCAGCTTGCCCGACGTGTTTACATAACCCCACTGGCCCAGCTTGACCGGCGCCAGCCCGTCCACAAACTTTTCCGCCGCGTCAAACTGCGGATTGATCACCAGCGTCCCATACTTGTCGATGAACCCCCACCTGCCGCCAACCACCACCGGATATAGCGCCGCGTGCATCTGGGTTGCCAACGTCGAAGCCGCCACGAAGGCCGGCAACAATAGGAACTTTATTTTTTTCATAAATTGGACAGGACTGGCCGCTTTCATCGCTGTGAGTGTAGCCCCTGCGGGCTGACCGTCAAGTTCCCCCTCTACGGCTGTTGCATTGTAACGCTTTAACCATTCGCATTGTAACGCCTTGTCTGTTCATTTGACTTCCGTCCCTCCGCCGCTTCAAATAAAGCGTGCCTTCAACCGCCGCATACCGGATCGTCAAGCTCGCCAGCGGCGTTCATAGCGTCCATTCCGTCGCGCATCGCGAAACCTTCCATCCTGTCATCGGCCCCGTCGCCGAAGCCCAAGCCCTCTACGTCCGCCAGCTCCGCCTGCCCGAACGCATGGCCGCCCACTCCGGCGAGTTCGTCATCTGGGACGTCGGCCTCGGCGCTGCCGCGAACGTCCTGACCGTGCTCCGCGCCACCCGCTCCGCCAAATGCCCCCTGCGTATTATCAGCTTCGACCATACCGTCGAACCGCTCCAATTCGCCCTCGCCAACGCGGAAATCCTCGGCTACTTCGACGATTACGAAAAATCGGTCGCGACCCTCTTGCGCGACCATTCGGTTCAATTCACGGATGCTGGCCATGAAGTCAATTGGGAACTTCACCTCGGCGATTTCCCCACTTTCCTCGCCAGCACTCTGGCCCATCCACCCGTGCAATCCCTGCCGGCTCCGCATGTCATTTTATTTGACGCCTTTTCTCCCGCAAAAAATCCGGCAATGTGGACCCAACCCCTCTTCGCCAATCTTTTTCGTCTGCTGGATCCCGCGCGTCCCTGCGCGTTGCCCACCTATTCCCGCAGCACCATGCTCCGCGTCTCACTGCTGCTCGCCGGTTTTTATGTCGGCGCCGGCCATGCCACCGGTGAAAAGGAAGAAACTACCATCGCCGCCAATACACCCGACCTTATCACCGAACCGCTCGACGCCCAATGGCTCCGCCGCGCCCGCAATTCCACCAGCGCCGAACCTCTTTGGGAACCCGTGTATCGCCAGGCCCCTTTGAGTCCCGACACTTGGGAAAAGCTTCAGCAGCATCCGCAGTTCAGCGGTCGTGGCTCGTTTTGAACTCAAGGTGCCGGGGCATTGGTCGATTGAGATGAATTCGTGCCATGCATCTGCATCTGTTCAATCCTTTGAGTTCTTTCGAGAAGACGGCTGTTTTTCCGAGTCATAGCGAAAATGTTCAGGCCGACCACGATTACTGACACTACCAAGCATACAATTGCCCACGTCCGGGTACGCCCTTTTGCGGCCCAAACCGCGATGCCCGCGAATCCGGCCGCCAAGGCATACCAACCGGGACAATCGCAAAGTATAAGGAAGCCCGTGAAGAAGAGAATCCAGGCGATTGCCAAACTGATTTTTGCGATGCGTGCTTTCATAAGATACTGTTTGGCAAGTTTACATAAACTCCTGCTGCTTCAACCATGCAATCAACTCATCTGCCATTGCCTGATGATCCGCCACGCGCGGGTGGTTTCCCGTCCAATGCTTGAATTGGAAATGCGCAATCTTCTGGTCGGAAGATTCCAGTTTCGCCACGGCTTCATGCCATGCGTCCAGAAGCGCGGTGTTGTTCGCCCCGTTCCACATCCCGCCTTCCAGCAGCACAATTTCTGCACCCGGATTCGCCGCGCGCACATTTTGAATGAACCCGATGTATGCCACGGCAAAATTCGTCGGAAAGGGTTCGTGGTGTCCTTGGGGATACGAACCATCGTTCTCTCCCAGATGCACAAACACGATTCGCGGCGTCCATTGCGTCAGGTCAGCTTTGGCCGAATTTGAATCCGCATAAATGCGGCCCCATATCTGGCCTTCCGTCCACGCGTCATAACCGGTCACAATCCCGATGCCGCTGATGGAAAGGTTTTGGAAGTCCGCATCAAACGCGGCCGCCGTGAGCGTCGTGTAACTCTTCGCGCTGTTGTGCGTGCGATGGTCTGTCCATTGATCGTTCTTGCCGTCCTCGTCACAGGCGCCGGCGGCGATGGAGTCGCCAATGAATTCCATGGAGGTCTTGTACGCCGGTGAAGGCGGTTCCCACGCATGCGCCCCCTCCGCGAGTTTAACGCCGTTGAATCTGACCGTTCCCGCCGAGGCTTCGCTCCGCTTGAACAGTGTCAGATGATGCCGCCCAGGGCCAAGATCCGAAAAAGTCGTGTTTACAGGCGGGTGGCCCTGGCGCAATTCGACGATTTTGGTCACGTTGTCCACCGTGGCATCAAAGAAACATTCCCCGTGACTGTCGCCGAAAAGCAATTCGAGCGTCGGCCCGTCAAAATCGAGGCTGATGCGGCTGGCCTCCCAAATAACGACGGTGATTGACGGCTCAGACCGGTCGAACCGTCCCTCGTACCGAAAACGCGAATCCGAGGCGGCAACGGTTTCGCCTGCAGATGCATCAGCTCCTGCATCAGCTCCTCGCGAAATATTGCCGAGGCTCAAATATGCAAACACAAAAAAGAATCCTGAAATTCGGATGCGCTGGTTCATGTTGGAATTTTACCGTCCCGGCTTGAAATTCACCAGCTTAACATGGCTCGTGACACGAGATTGCCGGCGTCCTTGAGTTAAACTGTCCTAATGAAAACTCCGCAGCAGGGCCTGCAATCCGTGCAGCAATTGCCCCGTGGATTCCAGCCACCAGCCCAGCGAATTCAATACTCCCACCCTCGCCGTCAACAATGGCACGCCCACCAGCAGCGTGGCCATGTTTCCCAGGAAAATCACCACCGC
>DATMLG010000407.1:0-2878 GCA_035570675.1 Verrucomicrobiia bacterium
AGTTGAAAGTGTATTCCCCTCAACGCCGCCTCGTTGCTGATAAACTGCAACATCTCCAGGTTTGCCCCGGCTTCGCCTTCCGGCAGCCTCGCGACGCGCACATCGTGGCCGGGAACCGTCACGAGAAACGGATAGGCAAAATAAAAATAGGCATCGGTCAAACCCGCCGGTCCGTCGTAGCCCAGGCCGAGTGCGAGATTGAAACGGTTGAATCGATGCGTCGCCAGCATCGTAAGGTAGTCCCGCCAGAATGCGCGGTCATTGTACCACGCCTTGTCCTCGGTCTCGCTCACGAACAACCGCATCGCGCCGCGAATCCGGTTTGCGGGACGTTCCGTCACCGTTTCCACGCCGCGCAACGCCGCCAGCGGATCCCCTCCAAGGTTCACGCGATCCACCAGTTCCAACAGCGCATAAACCAGCCCGCGCGCATCTGAACCGACCGCGAGCAAAACCTTTCGATCGCCGATTGAACCCCGCGCGAAGCCGAGGGCTTCCGGCGCATCCGGCACTAGCATGCCGCCGGCCTGCGCAAGCGACGAGGTTCGTCCCGTGGCCACAATGCACTCCTGCCCCGCAGACGCCTGTGCCAGGTTTTCACAAACGTGAGCCGGAAGTCCCCGCGCGGTGAGGGCATCGCACAAATAACCGGCCGCCCATCGGACCGGCGCCTCCCGGGACAAGGGATCGTTCGCATCCAACACAACTGCGACCCCCGCCCCGCCGCCGGCCGCCCACGCCCGCCCGGACAGCAGGGGCATCATCGCAGTAGCCGTGGCCATCGCGGCGGTTTTTGCAATAAACCCGCGCCGTGTAAGCACCTCAAGCGCAGGCTTTGGTTTTTTGGAAGGGCGGTCGTTCATAAACCTGTTCGAACGGCCTACTTGAACTCCAGCGCCACGACGGACATCGGCGGCAGCACGGTGGCGCGGGCTTTCAGGACACTCGATGAAACCACAATTGCGATTAGCGCCAGCCAAAAACGGGCGGCCTGGCGGGTGATGGGGAGGAAATGGTTCACGGGCTTCATCCTGCCTGCAAGGCGGCAAATTTCAATCCAGTTTATTCCCCTTTTCCGTCTCTCTGCTGGCGTATCTTTCGAAATTCGGTATGTTGTCGCGGTTCATGCGCTCGAAAACGCTCAGGCTCTTCTGTCCCCTGCTGCTCGCCGCCATCGCGGTGAGCTTGGCGGGTTGCGGCTCGTATATTGCCCGTCGCATTGCCCAGGCGCCCAATTCCTATCCCGACTGGATCGCGCCCAAGGCCCGCGTGGAACTCGATTTCAACTCCGGCTTCCTCACCAACTTTCCGGTGCATTACGTCAAGGTCGGGCCGCCCGAAGCCCGCCTCCGCTATCGCATTGTCGAACCCGCCGATTATAACGTCCATGTTTTCACCTCGAACTGGATTGAGGACGACGAACCTCAATTCACCTTCACCTTCACGGCTGATATTCCGGGCGGCTCCAACCTTTGGACCGGCAATCCGCGCGGCACCGTAATCCTGTTGCACGGCTACGGCGTCGCCCAGTTCGCCATGGCTCCGTGGGCCTTGCGCCTGGCGCAGGAAGGCTGGCGCTGCGTGTTGATTGACCTTCGCGGCCACGGCAAATCCACCGGCAAACGCATCTACTTCGGCCTCCAGGAAACCAACGACCTTTCCCAACTCCTCGACCAGCTTGACCATGACGGTCAGCTCGAAAGCCCCGTCGATGCTGTAGGCGAATCCTACGGTGCCGTCATTGCCTTGCGCGCGCAGGCCACCGAACCGCGCTTGCACACCGTCGTCGCCATCAACCCCTACGCCAGCCTGTCCAACGCCATCGTCAACATCCGCTACGACTACGCCCCGTGGCTGCCTGCGGTGTTCGTCCGCGCCGGCATCAAAAAACTTCCCGTCCTCTTCGGCGTCTCCGCCGCCGACCTCGACACCTCCACCGCCATTGCCCGCCATCCCTTTCCCGCGCTCTTCATCGCCGGCGCCGAGGACAAAGTCACGCCCGTCGCCGAGGTCCGCAAACTCCGTTCCCTCGCCGCGCCCGGCAGCGAATTCATCGTCGTCCCGCGCGCCACCCACGAATCCTTGACCTACTTCTTCCACGATCTCGCCCCGCCCATCGGCGCCTGGCTGGCAAACCATTGAGGCTTGCGATTTGAATCTCCCGCCGGCCCGATGAATCTCAAACAATTCAAATTCTCACCCCTTGAATCAGCAGTAATCTGCGTTGTGGCCGCAATGGTGATTGGCGTGTGCGTCTTATACTTCAGCAAGCCGGATGACTCCACGATGTTCGACAATTGGAAGGGCAAAACAGCCCCGGACTTTACCGTGACCAACCTGGACGGCCGGCAAATCAAATTGAGCGACCTGAAAGGCCGGCGGGTGGTGATTGATTTTTGGGCGACCTGGTGCGGGCCATGCTTGGCAGAAATTCCGCACTTTGACCAGCTCTCCCGGGAAGCATCCAGCAATGACCTCGTGATCATCGGAATCAGCCAGGAGGATCCGGAGCAGTTGAAAAAATTTGTCAAGGAACACAATCTCCATTATTCGATTGTTTCTGCGCCATACCTGCCTCCGCCTTATGCTGACGTCGTCCCCATCCCCACGACTTTCTTCATCGACCGCCATGGAATAATCCAATCGGTCACCATCGGATATCACGACCTGTCGGAATTGAGAAAATTGGCCGTGGCGGACGATTATGCCGGCAAATAGACTTGCCTCTCCGGCCCTCATTTCGAGGCCTTTCTCATGAGTTGCAAATCCGCCGTTTTATTATATGTTAACGCCCATCAGAAGTGTTGCTTGATATGTTGACGACCCCGGAACTGCTCGATGAAACGGCCCAATGCTCGCATTTGGGCGAAGTGCTCCC
>DATMLG010000408.1:0-5761 GCA_035570675.1 Verrucomicrobiia bacterium
TGCACCTTGTCCCGGCCGACGGCGTGTTCGATGATGTCCGGCTGTTCCATGATATTGAAAGTAATTTTCCATCGGTCAAAAAATGACCCGGGCAATGGAAGTAAAAGCAGGATTAGTGCCGGTTCGCGTCAATCTTTAAACCGTGCCTCAATTCTTGACTACTTGGAGCTATGGGGTTCTGCTTAAGTCCGGTCTCATAAGGATCAAGTCTAATGAAAGACGAGAATAAAATGACTGCCGAAGCACTCGAACTCCTACGCAAATCTGCGATGGAGAGGTACGCTTGGAGGGCTCAGGTCGAGTGGAAACTCTGTCTGGCGCTTTGGACATCAATGGCTGCTTTCACCGGCTCAGTTGTGACAGGTAAAGTTGTGATTCGTCCTGGAGAACCTGTACAATTGGGCGTGATTATCCTGGCCCTTTTGATTTTTTTACTTCATTGGGGCTGGCTTCACGGCCTCCATAAGGCTCAACATCTTGACAACGAAATCGCATTTTTCTTTCGTAATCGAATGATGGAGTGTGTTGGAGTACATTTTACCCCGGAAATCGCCGCAGAAATTGATCGCGTGAAAAAAGACAATAAGGGTGTCATTTCGCATTGGAGCCATGGATTTCAACTCGGAATAACCCTGCTTTTGGCTGTTGGTGCCAGCCTCGCTGTCGCATGGGCATATCACCTTCCACAGAAATAAAGCAATCAAACGCGCGATTTATCGATCACATCCTGAAGGCGACTGCTTCAATCCTCCCGAGAAAACTGTAGCAATTGCGCTGCATGGGCAGGCAGATCCAGACGGCGGGAGAATTCGCCCGGCCGCATGCCGGGAAACTACGAATTCCGCCCCGACACAGGGATTTTAGCCTTTTTGAAGCAGCAAAATCCGCATTTGTAAAAAAATTTGCTCGTGCAAGAAAGTTCCGGACGGATCAAAAAATCAGAATCGGTCTGTGAGCGCGCCGGGTTTACCGCCAGGAATCAAACACCTCGTGAGCAACCATTTACGTCATTGGATTCCCGCAGGCGCGGGTCCTGATTTTGCGCTGAAAATACTTCAAGTATTTGGGAACAGATTGTCTTTCCGGTCATCTTATTATTTGACAACAGCACTTGGCCGGTACATAAGCAAACTGGCTAAACTACACCTACAAATAACAGGCACTATGACCAACCAACCTAAATTCAAATCGATTTACCTAACCCTCCTCGCCGCTGCGGGTCTTGCCGCCTCCACAGTCTCCAGCCAGGCGCAGAACGCCTCGGCGACCATCTCCGGCACGGCGGTGGCCGGCGGGTTTGATTACACCATCACGCTGGATAACACGGGTTCTGCGGCTCTTGAAGGCTTTTGGTATGGCTGGACGGACTTTGGCAATAACCTGCCTTCCAACCCCTCGACTGCGGGAAGTTCACTTGGCTGGGTTGCCAACTTTTTCGGCGGCAATTCCATTCAATGGCAGGGTAGTGCGGGCACGGCGTTGGCGGCCGGTAATACGGCAACATTCACTTTTTTCAGCACTTCCACGCCATTAGCCATTACTACGACGCCGTCTGGTTCAGCAATTTCCGGACAATCCGTGGCCTACGAAGGCACGATCGGATTCGATGAAGCTATTTCTGGCAACAGCTCGCCTGTGTTTTCTCCTGTGTTAGTGTCTTCGCCAGAGCCTTCTTCAATTGCCCTGCTGGCCTTCGGGTCGCTGGGGCTACTGGCCGGCGGCTGGCGCAAGCTGCGCGCGCAACAGTAATCGTCGTTTTTAGTTCTGAATCACGAAAGGCGGGCGGAGGGTTCTCCGTCCGCCTTTTGCCTTAGTTAAGAAGGCTGCCCATTCAGGGAACAGGCGGTATTTGCCCGCTCGGTGCGTGTTGTTAACTATTCAAGACCTTGAGCGCTTTTTTGGGGTTGGACACCCGGAGGATTAACAGGCCCTTGGTGGCATTGGGACTGGTGGCGCAGTAGCAGTACTCTATGTTAATTGCCGCAGCCGCGAGCTTATGGGCGATGCGGGCGAGGGAACCTGACTTGTTGTCGCCTTCCAGCATTACGACATCGTCTTCCACCACCAGGGTGCCGTGTTCCTCGAAGACGGCCACGGCCTTCTGGGGGTCGCTGACGACGACCCGGATGACGCTGTGGTCCACGGTGTCGCTGGTGGTGATGGCGTAGATGTTGATTTTGGCGGCGCTGAGGGCGTCGCAGACGCGCGCGAGCGTGCCGGGGCGGTTGTCGAGGAAGATGGCGAGTTGCTTGGCAATTTGCATCATATGGACTATGTTTGGACCGGCTGCGGACGGCCGGAGCCGAAAGCCGAAATATGGCCTGCGGGGGCCGCGCCGGATCATTGCCAGCATCCGCTATCGCGCGAACGGGGGCAATGGAAAACTGGGCCCGGACTTTTTTGTTTGCAACTGAGTTTTTACGGAGCAGGGCCGAGCCACGGTTTGTTCGGGAGCGATGTCACTTATAGTCTGTAGATGCGCCACATCATAAATGTATCATGCGCCAACCATGATGCTTTTCAGCGCGCAGGTATGGATGTAAAGAGAAAATTCGGTTCGATCATTAAAAGCAAAAGGATCCGTCTTGGATGGTCGCAGGAGACCTTGGCGGAGCGCGCGGATTTGCACCGGACGTATGTGACGGACATCGAACGCGGCGCGCGCAACCTGACCTTGGAAAGCATTTCCAAGCTGGCCGGCGCGCTGGGTGTTTCCCTGAGCGAACTGTTCCAGTCCGTCGGCGACGTGGACGGTGTGAATCCAACGGCATACGAAACTGTCTCCGCAAGCAATCCGGTGGACATACTTCTCGTCGAGGACAACTCCATGGACGTGGAACTGACGCTGGAGGCATTCGCGCGGGCCAAGATGACGAATCGAATCCATGTCGCGCGGGACGGGGCCGAGGCGCTCGATTTTCTTTTCTGCCGGGGCGAACATCGCGCCCGGCTCGCGGAATTGCCGCCCTCGGCAATTCTGCTGGACCTCAACCTTCCCAAGGTTGACGGGCTGGAGGTGTTGCGGCGCATCAAGGCGGAGGACCGCACGCGCAACATCAAGGTGGTGGTGCTGTCCGCTTCCCGGCGTGATGACCATATTCGTGAAGCGATGCAGTTGGGCGCGGCCGGATACATTGTCAAACCGCTGGATTTCGAGAACTTCAGCCAGATGATGCCCAAACTGGATTTCTGGTGGACACTGTTCCGACCAAATGTGACCTCCGAAACCTTCACCGCGCAGGGACCACGACCGCTTCATTGAGCGGCAATAATTTAGACAAATGCCGCTTGATAATTTGTGCTTATGGCACTATTATAAGCCCTGATTCCATCGGAAGACCTTCTGTCACGTATACATGACAGGAGCGGGCAGTTCAATCGTGGTTGAAAGCGGCCGGACTTGCGGACCGCTTCGCTCCGATGAAGCAACGCCGGGAAAATGGCAAACTGTGAAGCCGGCAATTTCCAAGGACGTTCCAACGGGCAAATTGCAGACATATCGGGCGGCCATAGTTGACTCAATCAAGGACGACATCATTGGAAGACGCGGGAGGGGATCATCAACAACCGGCACCGGGCCCCTGAACGCAGCTTCGGCCGTGCCGCCGGCGAAACGGCCGGGCCAGGCGTGTCACGGCTCTTTCATTTATTTCCCATTCCTCAAGCCGGCGCGGGCCGGCAATAAAATTCAGGCATTGAAACTCATCAAATGAAGAACACGCTGTTCAAATTTCTATGCCTGGAAGACAGCGCGGAGGACCTCCAGTTGATCACGGAAACGCTGCGGGCCGACGGCCTGAAGCACGAAGTCACGGACGCCAGGACGCAAAAGGAATTTCAAGCTGCGCTCAATCAGACGCGGTTTGATTTGATCATTTCGGACTTTTCGATGCCGTCCTACAACGGGATGTCAGCATTGGCGGCCGCCCGAAAAGCCCAGCCGGAGACGCCGTTTTTGTTTGTGTCGGGAACCATCGGTGAGGAGCGGGTGGTGGAAAGCCTCAAATCCGGCGCCACGGATTACGTGCTGAAGACCCATTTGAAACGGCTGGGGCCGGCGGTGCGGCGGGCATTGCACGAAGCGCGGGAGCGCACGGGCCGCCGGAATGCGGAGGACTCGTTGAAGGAAAGCGAGGCCCGGTTCCGCCAGCTGGCCGAAAACATTGACGAGGTGTTCTGGCTCACGGATACGCAGAAGGGTGTCATCCTTTACGTCAATCCCGCCTACGAAAAAATCTGGGGGCGCACCCGGGCCAGCCTGTACCAGAATCCTCACGGCTGGCTGGAGGCAATTCATCCGGAAGACCGGGAGCGGATCCGGGAAGCGGTCGTGACCAGGCAAACCAAGGGCGGCTACGACGAAACGTACCGCATCGTGCGGCCGGACGGCGAGATCCGCTGGATCCGCGACCGGGCCTGCCCGATTCACGAGGAGTCCGGCGAGGTGTATCGCGTCGTCGGCACGGCGGAGGACATCACGGAGCAGCGGTCGCTAGAGGAACGGTACCGGCAGGCGCAAAAAATGGAGGCCATCGGCCAGCTGGCCGGCGGCGTGGCGCATGATTTCAACAATCTGTTGACAGTGATGCAGGGCAACACGGAGCTGGCATTAATGCACGCGGACCGGCTCGATCCGCAAGTATGTGAGAACCTGAAACAGGTGATAGACGCCGCCCGGCGGGCGGCGAACCTGACGCGGCAGTTGCTGGCCTTCAGCCGGAAGCAGGTGCTCCAGCCGCAGACCCTCAACCTGAACGAGCTGGTGGCGAATCTGGTCAAGTTGCTCGACCGGGTCATCCGCGAGGACATCCAGTTGCAATGCAATTACAGCCTGCAGGCGGCATTTGTCCATGCGGACCCCGGCATGATGGAACAGGTGCTCATGAACCTCGTGGTCAATGCCCGTGATGCCATGCCCGCAGGCGGGAAGCTGGTGATTGGGACAGAAGTGGTCAGCTTCAACGAGGACACCGCGCGGTCGCACCCGGAGGCGCGGCGCGGAGAGTTTGCCTGCCTGACGGTCAGCGACACGGGAAGCGGCATTGCGCCGGAACACATCGCCCGTTTATTCGAGCCGTTTTTCACCACCAAGGAGCCCGGCAAGGGCACGGGCCTCGGCCTCGCGACCGTCTATGGCATCGTCAAGCAGCACCTGGGCTGGGTGGAGGTGGCCAGCCGGCCGGGCGCAGGCTCGACCTTCAAGGTTTTTCTGCCGGCGACCGAGAAGCCTGAGGTTGTGCGCGTGGAGAAGGGGCCGGAAGCCGCGCCGCGCGGGGGCACCGAAACCATCCTGCTGGTGGAGGATGATTTGCCGGTCCAGTTGCTTACACGGCGGGCCCTCGAGGCATTTGGTTACCGCGTTTTGGAAGCCTCCTCCGGCCCGGAAGCGTTGGAAATTTGGCGCCAGCGCGCGGGCGAAATTGACTTGTTGCTCACGGACAACGTCATGCCCGGCGGCATCGTCGGCCGCAGCCTGGCCGAAATGCTCCGCAAGGACCGGCCCGGCCTCAAGGTTATTTATATGAGCGGCTACAGCCCGGACCGGCCGCGAAAGCCGGCGAAACCGCGCTCGAAGAACGGAACGGAATTTTTGCAAAAACCTTACCGCTCCACGCTGTTGATGGAGTCAGTCCGCCGCTGCCTGGACAGTCCCTGAGAATGCTCATTCGAGCACGAGCTTGCGTTCGGCGGGCGACAAGGTTTTCCACGCGCCCGGCGCGAGATCGCCCAGTTCGAAACTCCCGATGCGCATCCGGAGCAA
>DATMLG010000409.1:0-4198 GCA_035570675.1 Verrucomicrobiia bacterium
CTGAAGCCATCAATGATTTTCAGGCCGCCATACAGATGAATCCCTCGTTCTGGCAGGCCCGCTACTGGCTCGGGATGGAACTGGCGAAGGACGGGCAAACCGAGGAAGCCCAAGCCCAGTTTTCCGAGGTGGTCCGCATCCGCCCGGACTTTGCGCGGGCCCATTTGGTTTACGGCGTGGGCCTGGGCAGAGAGGGGAGATTGCAAGAGGCGCTCAAGGAGTTTCAGATCACGTTGCAATTGGATCCCACAAACACATTTGCGCAGCAAAACCTCAAGACCGTTCAAGAGAGCATTGAAGCACAGAAAACTCAGTAGAAGTGAGGCGGGACTCAAATTTACAATCGTGTAAAAGTTTTTGTTGAAAATCGGTGAGGGATGGAGGATGGTCTGGGCGCACGAGCCATTCGGTGTGCGCGAGGAGGGCAGGCAGGCAGAGCCTGCACCCACTATCAATTTTCGATTTGCGATTTTTGATCGGCAGGCGAGGCCTGCACCCAAAAGGTCAGAGACTCGTCACCTCGTTTCCTACCATGGCGGGAGGCGGCGGAATCTACACACGGCTACACGATCCGCCTCCGCCGGGCTACGGCGCGACGATAAAACACAATAAAACACGATGGTGGCGGATAATTTTATTTTTTTAATGGATGCGCATGAAGCGACGGAGTGCTGCAACCCCTTCGGGGTAGCAGACTTTTTTTACCATGTTACCCGGGGTAGGCTCTCTCGGAATCGAGCCAACCCCCGGGCTGAGTGATACAATCCCTTCGGGATTGGCGGAATCCGGCGCGTGCCGGACGCTAAAGGACGATAACGGCGGATAATTTATTTTTTGTGGAAGGTAAAAGAGCAATGGGAAAGAAACGGGCACGTCGCCCACACGGAGCAATGCTCCGCGCTCCCCGCGAAGGGGGCGCGAGGACGGCGTCATTACAAGTGTTTGGTTTCTCGCCGGTTATGGCTATTTTGCGAGTTTTCGGGCCATTTCTCAGTTGTAAGGGGGTTGATTTCTCGCCAGTTACACGATTATCGCGGTTTTTTTTCTCACCAGACAGCGACAGGCAAATCGAATATCGCCGGGGCATTGGCCGTCGGCCTTGGCAGGCAGATGCCCCAGGTAGAAACCATGAACACAAACTGGATGCGCACAAGAAGAGTTAAAATTATGCCCTTTACGCATCGTTTGCAGATCATCACCTCGGCTAACTCCGGCGACTCACTTGGAAACTCCGACCTTGGAAAGTGTAAACTCATCTGTTTTCTCCGGCCAAGGATCGTCGTACGTAAAACCTTCCAAAAAGCTGACAACTCCGTCACGGATAAAAAGAATAAATCCCGCACCATGCTGAACATCTGGAAAACTTGCGCTGATTCCTGTAATCTCCATATTCGGCAAATCGCGCCTGACAGGAGCGTCGACAGGCACGACAAAATGCGTGAAAAACCCGACTCCGGTGGTCTTTCGATTGGCGAATCTCACGTATGCCAATTGTTGCCGAACCGTTTCGAATGGCTCGCCGGGCTTGTCGACCATCAGATCAAGAACAGCTTTCTCAAGCGGCGTAAGCATGGTGAACGGCGCGACGTGAATCGGCGCTACGCGGCTTTCGCAAAGCGTCCGGCGGGCGGGCGGCGTTTGAGGACGTCGCAGTTTTGCAGGGCGAGGTTGTGCATTTCCAGGATGAGGAGGCGGAGGCGTTCGCCGAAGGGCGTGAGGGAGTATTCGACGTGCGGACGCTTGGCGGCGAAATCCTTGCGAGAAATGGCGCCGTCGAGTTCCAGTTCGCGCAACTGGGCGGTGAGGACCTTCTGGCTGATGCCGGGGAGGGCCTTGCGGATGGCGGCGTGGCGGCGGGCGCCATGGAACAATTCGCGCAGGATCAGGACCTTCCACTTGCCGCCAATGACGGCCAGCAGGCGCTCGACTTCGCACTCGATTGTTTTGACATTCATCCGGAGCGGGCACCCAAAGGTGCCTTATTGTGCAAAGGAAAATCAAGGGCATCTTAGTGGCGTATGATGACTATACGAAAAGCCAATGACAGGGGCCACGCCGACCACGGCTGGCTGAACACACATTTCACGTTCTCGTTCGCGGATTATCATGACCCGAAGTGGATGGGTTTCCGCGACCTGCGCGTGATCAACGACGACATCATCGCGGGCGGCGGTGGCTTCGGGCGGCATCCGCATCGCGACATGGAAATCATCACCTACGTGCTGAGCGGCGAACTGGAGCACAAGGATTCGATGGGCAACGGGCGCATCATCAAGCCGGGCGAGTTTCAATACATGGCGGCGGGGACGGGCGTGTTGCACAGCGAAGCGAATCCTTCGCGGACCAACCCGGTGCATCTGCTGCAGATCTGGATGCTGCCGGACAAGGTGGGCGCGAAACCGGCTTACGCAGAAAAGGCGTGCACGAACGCCGCGCCGGGAAAGCTGACGCTGATTGCGAGCAAAACCGGCCGCGACGACAGCATCAAGATCAACCAGGACGCGGAGTTGTGGCTGGCGAAGTTCGCTGGTGGCGAAACGCTGACGCATGAATTGAAAACCAAGCGCCATGCGTGGGTGCATGTGGCGGAAGGCAGCGTGGAGTTGAACGGCAAGTTGCTCGAAGCCGGCGACGGCGCGGCAGTGAGCAAGGAATCGAAGCTCGACTTCGCCGGGAAGGGCGCAGCGCAGATCTTGTTGTTTGACCTGAATTGAATGAGCCACGAACAGCCAGGAGGACGCGCCGTCCTTCTGGCTCAGTTCGACGCGCTGTTCTTCATCTTGTTCAAATCCTCGGTGAGAAACTGCGCGACATCCTTGAACTTGACGGCGTTGGAGGCGGACAGGCTCATGAGAATTTCATGCGCCTCGAGGCAGGTGCGTTTGATGTCGAGCTTCTCATGGTCGGTGCAATCGGTTTCAACCTGGGCCGCCGTGGGAAGTCCTTCGATGCCGCCCTGGCGGAGCTTGAAGAGGTGCATGACGCCCAGATTTTCCAGCAATTCCGCGACACGCACATTAGGGTTCAACAGTTCAATCGAACGGCCGTTGCCCTGGTCGGGCTGCGGCATGGTGACCTTCAAACCGAACCCCGCCAGCACGCCCAGAAACGTGCTGTCCATCAGCAGGCATTCCGACAGGTCGAGGACAAAGCAGCCCAGGTCCTTTTCCATGAGGCCGTTGACAAGGCGCTTGAAGTCGATGCTCGAAGCGACGTTCGCGCGGCCCACAATCTTGATGCAGACCAACGGTTCGCACGCAAACACCAGCAGTTTCGCAGAAGGTACGCTCATAATCCGCTCTACGGACGCCAGTTCAATATGAAACCAAATCCGCCGGAGTCAAGTGCCGGAAGCGGAAATTGGAGGAATTGCAGCAGGGTAAAAGGGGTGTTCATGGCTTTGATTGACGGGAAGGGCTCACCGCACCGGCCTTCGCTGTGCGCCGGCGGCGGCCCTTGGCTGCCCGACAATCTCCACGAGCGCCTGCTGCAGCACGAGCGCTTCGTCCAACGTGCTGGAGATAAGGCGTTGGTTGCAGCGCAGCAAAATATCCATCGCCCGCACCAATTCCGTCGCGCTGTAACGACCCGCCTGGGGCAGCGCCTTGAACAGGACGTAGGGGTTCACCGACAGGGGATTGTAACGCTTGTCTTCGGGAAGCTGGGCAACCGGGACGCGCTCAAGTTGCGCCTTGAACCGGTTGTAATCCCCCTCCGGCTTGATCCAACCCTCGCGCAGCATCTCCTTGAGCAAGATCATCGCCCGCACCTTGCCGATCAATCCGTACAACAAGCCAATCTCGGATTTCTGCCGGTCGAATTTCAATTCCCAAAGCTCCTCGTCCAGCGTCCGCAACAGCCGGGCCAGATCCCGGTCCCCGAGCGCGTCGCCCAGGGCGAACGCCCGCGCCGATTTGTTCCGCGTGCAAACCGCCGCCACATCGGCGACTTCAATCTCGTTCCGGTCGCCGATGAACAGCGACAATTTTTCCACCTCGCTATGCAACTGGCGCGCGTTGGGACCCGTGCTGCTGACCAGTTCCGCCAGCGCCTCGTCGGATATTTCCTTCTTCCGCGCCCGCAATGCCTCGCGCGCAGCCGTTTCCGCCTGGTCCGCCCAGTCGCGGTCGTCCACCGACCAGCCGGCAAAGGATTCCACCGCGCCCAGCTTGTCGATCGTTTTGTAGAAAACCTTCCG